>JAFPBB010000053.1 GCA_017390585.1 Tidjanibacter sp.
AGGGTAGACACTGATGAAGAGATACGAAGTATCTCGAGAGAAATTTTTGGGCGACTTTTTATAAAAAGTCGCAAAACAAAAGCGACGAAGGTCGCCAAAAAAGAACGAAGCTTTTTGTAAAAAGCTTCACCAAAAACTTTTAGTGCAGAGTTTGCTCAGCCTAAATGGGTAGACACGGTGAAGAGATACGAAGTATCTCGAGGAAAATTTTTGGGCGACTTTTTATAAAAAGTCGCAAAGAAAAGCGACGTCAGTCGCAAAGAAACAAGCGACGGCAGTCGCGCAAAAAATAGGAAAGGAAACAGAAGGAAAATGAGAGAAACAAAGGAGAAATCGGCCCCCACGGAGTTGGGAGAGGAGAGCATAGGTAAGCTGCTCACCAAGTATGCCGTGCCGGCAATTATTGCGATGACAGCCTCGTCGCTCTACAATATGGTCGACAGCTTTTTCATCGGCCGCGTGGGCTCGTTGGCCATTTCGGGCTTGGCGGTGACCTTCCCGCTGATGAACATCTCGGCGGCATTTGGCTCGCTGGTGGGTGTGGGTGCTTCGGCCATTGCGTCGATGTTGCTGGGCCAGAGGAACTATGGCGTTGCTCGCAAGGTGCTGGGCAATGTGGTGACTATGAATGTGGTGCTGGGTGTGCTGCTGATGATCTTTGGCCTCGCGTTCCTCGACCCCATTTTGTACTTCTTTGGCGCGAGTGAGAACACCATCGTCTACGCCAGGGAGTATATGACCTACATCCTCATCGGTAATGTGGTCACCCACCTCTACTTGGGCCTCAATGCGGTGCTGAGGGCTGCGGGCCGCCCGAAGGTGGCTATGTGGGCGACGATATTCACGGTGGTGATAAACGCCATCCTCGACCCTCTGTTTATCTTCACCTTCGGTATGGGCATCAAGGGTGCGGCCATTGCGACCATCTTGGCGCAGGTGTTGGCCCTTGTATGGCAGCTGAAGCTTTTTAGTAATAGGGATGAGATTCTCCACTTCGAGAAGGGGAAGATATTCTCGTTCGACGCGAAGATTGCGAGGGAGTCGGTGAAGATTGGCCTCTCGCCCTTTTTGATGAATATGGCTTCGTGCTTTGTGGTGCTGCTCATCAACAACCAGTTGCGTCGCTATGGCGACCAGATGGGCGAGGGCACAGGCGACTTGGCTATTGGTGCCTACGGTATAGTAAACCGCATTATTTTCCTCTTTGTGATGGTGGTGCTGGGCTTCAACCAGGGTATGCAGCCCATTGCGGGCTACAACTATGGTGCGGGCAAGTATGACCGCGTGCTGAAGGTCTTTTGGCGCACGGTGCTGATGGCCACGGCGACCACCACCATAGGCTTCCTTGTGGGCACCTTTGCACCCCGTTGGGCGGTGTCGATATTTGCCGACGAGCAGACGATGATCGACATTGCCGCCAAGGGCTTTAGGATTGTGGTTACCGCATTCCCCATTGTCGGTTTTCAGATTGTTGTCTCCAACTTCTTCCAGAGTATCGGTATGGCCAACAAGGCGATATTCTTGTCGCTTTCGCGCCAGGTGTTGTTCCTGATTCCGTGCCTTATTGTGGTGCCCAATTTCTTCGGCATCCAGGGTGTGTGGATGGCGATGCCCATCTCCGACGCCATAGCCACCATCATTGCGGCGGTGCTGATGGTGGGCCTTGTGAGGAAGTTCCGGAAGTCGCCCTCGGAGATTGGCTTCAAGGGTGTGGAGTAGGGCTATGAAAGATGAATCAACAAAGAGAGAACTAAATATGGAGCAGAAATTTGTGATAACCATTGGTCGCCAGCTGGGAGCCGGCGGCCTGCTGCTGGCCGAGGAGTTGGGTCGCCGCCTGGGTGTGCCCGTCTATAACAAGGAGCTCATCAACGAGGCTGCCCGCAGCAGTGGCTTGAGCCCCGAGCTCTTTGAGAAGGCCGACGAGCACCAGAGCAACATCACCCCTCTGGGCACGGGCATCTGGGGCTTTGGGTCGCTCACCACGCCCGGTTATATCAACAACGACACCCTCTTTGAACTCCAGAGCAAGGCCATCGAGGAGCTTGCCGAGAGGGGGAGCTGCATCATTGTGGGCAGGTGTGCCGACTATGTGCTCAGGGAACACCCCGGCCTGCTGAGCCTCTTTGTCACCGCCGACGAGGAGGATCGTGTGGCTCGCCTTGTGGGCAAGTGTGGCAAGTGCGAGAAGGAGTGCAGAGCCACCATTGCCGCCACCGAGCGCCGCCGCTCGTCGTACTACAACTACTACACCTTCAAGACGTGGGGTGCGGCCGAGAGCTACGACCTCTCGCTCAACTTGTCGCTCTTTGGTGTGGAGGGTTGTGCGGATATTGTTGTGGCAGCCCTGAAGCACCGCAGAGGTTAGTGGCGCCGCCGGTGCGTGAGAAAAGGAGAGATGTTTTCACAATCGAAGAGATAAATAAAACAATGAAAAACAGAGAGTTGAAGCCTCGTAAACGAGGCTGGGTTGCGACGGCGCTGAGGCGCTACCTACAGATCGTCAACCACCCCATCTATTTCCGTCATTTCCACACTCCCGGCAGGGAGCGGATGCCCAAGGATGGCAACCCTGTGGTGGTGGTTTCCAACCACCAGAACTGCCTCATCGACCCCCTGGGATTGGTCTTTTCGCTCTCGGATAGGAAGCCACGATTTCTGGCCCGCGCGAGTGTGTTCAAGAACCCCATTCTGAACAAGGTCATCCGTGGCTTGGGCGCGCTGCCCACCTATAGGGCGAAGTTCGACGGCATCAAAGGAGTGGCCAAGAATAAGGGCACGCTCGAGGAGGTTGCCAAGTCGCTGTCGCACGGCGAGACTGTGGTGCTCTACCCCGAGGGACAACACCAAAATAAGCGCTGGCTCGGCCCATTTTCGCAGGCCTACCTGAAGATGGCCTTCGGCGCTGCGGAGGAGTTCGACTTCGACAGAGAGGTCTACGTTATGCCCACCGCCAACCACTACTCCCACTACCGACTGCCGAGGGAGGATATGATGATTGCCTACGGCGAGCCGGTGGCTCTGTCGCCCTACTATGAGCGCTACAAGGAGCAGCCGAGGGAGGTGATGTCGGAGGTGAACGACATTGTCCGCGGACAAATAGAACATCTGATGCTCAACATCGAGGACCTCGACCACTATGCCGAGATCGACTTCCTGCGTAGCGGCGACTATGGTCGTGTGTGGGCCGAAAAGCACTCATACCGTGCGGATTACCTCCCCGACAAACTTGCCTCGGACAAGGACCTCGTGGCGGCACTCGCCACCCTCTCCGAGCGCGAGCCCGAGAAGGCCGAGGAGATTTTTGAACAGACGCGCCACCTGGTCAAGGGGCTCCGTAAGATGGGCTTCAGGGAGTGGCTCCTCAGGCGCGGCAGGGGTGTGGGCGAGTTTGCTCTCTTCCTGCTGGGAATGCTGGTGGGCTTGGCTCCCTTTGTGGCGGCCATTGGCACCACTTGGCCTGTGTTTGTGTTGCCACTGCTGGTGAATAGGGCCTTCATCAAGGACCGCCAATTCAGGGGCTCGATAAACCTTGCGGTGACGCTGCTGGTGACCTATCCTCTGTGTGGATTTGTTCCCTCGATAGTGATGCTGTGCCAGGGCGATTGGCTGATGGGTTTGGGCTGGTTGGTGCTCTTCCCCGTGGCGGTCATCTATGCCACCAACTATATGCGTTGGTCGAGGAAGCTGCTCGGCTATGCGCGCTTCGTTTTGGCCAAGAAAAAGGATGTGGAGAAGCTCCGCAAGAGACGCAAAAAGCTCTATGAGGAGCTCGACAAACTCCTCTGCAAGGAGAGATAGGGTGGGGCCAAAGGAGCCTGCCGAATTTGGAAAAAAGCCGAGTTGGGGCCTCCAACTCGGCTTTTTTCTGTTTTGGGGTGGAGGAAAGGGTGTTTTTTGTGCAATTTGGGGAGAAGAAATGAATATGTTCCAAAAATTATGTGTAACTTTGGGGTCATAACTGACTCTACTATGTAGAGTCGCAAGAGAGAAAACAAGGATGAAAAAGATGGACAAGAGAATGGGACGTGTGAGAGTGGCTGTCGCGTGCGCGTGCGCGCTCCTGCTCGCGGCGTGCCAGAACCACCGCATAGAGGACGAACGCGAGGCGATAAGCTTCCGTAGCCCCACCACCGAGAGTCGCACCGTCATCGGCGGCGACACCGACCTCCAGAATGCCTGCACCCCCGCTCCCGATGGTGGCGGCGAGGCCATCGGCATTATGGGCACCGTCTGGAACGAACACAACGACTACACGCTGCTGTTCGACAACGATGCACTCACCTACAACACCTACTGGAGCTACTCCCCCGTGCGCTATTGGATTCGCGGCGCGCTCCACAACTTCCTGGCCATCTACCCCCGTCAGGAGAGTGGTGTCTACACCTTCGACCGCGAAAATGGCATCCTCATTTGGGAAAATATATCTCTCTCCACCGCGAATAACATCGACGTGATGTATGCCACCGCCGAGCGCGACCTCTCGTTGGACGACGCCACCACCGACCCCGTGCAGCTCAAGTTCCAGCACGCCTTTGCGCTCCTCGAGTTCCGCTTTGTCAACGCCTCGGATAGCAATGTCTCCTCGGTCACGAACATCTCCCTCTACAACCTCTACCACAAGGGAAGATTTGGCTTCGACAAGGATGGCGAGAGCGGATTTGAGCTGATGGGAGAGAGGGCTGCGGTTGGCACCTATGTGGGTAGGTGCGACGCCACCAACATCCCCGTGGATATCTCGAAGCACTACAACCTCTTTGCGAATGTGGGTGCTGTGGTGGTTATGCCGCAGGCGGTCTACAAGCAGGGCGTTATGTTGAGGCTGACGGTGGGCAGCACCACCTCGGATGTCAATCTGAGCGACTTCAGTACCGCCTATGAGTGGGAGGCCGGAAAGAAATATGTCTACACCCTCACCCGCACCTCCTCCGACATCACCTTCGATGTGAGGGTGGTCGACTGGGTGGAGGACTTCATCGAACTTTAGTGCAGGGGCCGAACGAATGGGCCACAAACGAAAAACAAACAAGGGGCCAAAGGTGAGAAACAGCCAAGTGGCCAGAAATGAAACACACAAGAGAGAATGAAAACAAGAGAGGATAGGAAGAGATTGAGCCGTGGGGCTGCGGCGCTGATGGCGCTCGTGGCTGTGGTGCTCGTGGGCTGCAACCAGCAGGGATGGCCCGAGCCTAACTATGGCCCCATTGAGTTTGGTGCGGCCTCCATTGTGGCCTCCCAGACGAGAGCCGTGGTGGACCAGGAGACCATTGACGGTGGTGGGGTGAATGTCTATGTCCACGCCACCAAGGACAATGCCCGACTCTACCCCATCACCCAGAGTGCCATCGGCGAGCAGATTGTGCAAAATATGAGCAACGCCAAGTGGCTCCCCAAGACTTCGAGCAATGTGCGCCAGTGGGTGGCCGCGAGCCAATATAGCTTCAACGGCTTTGCCTACCTGCCCACCGATGCCACGGGCAGCGGTGGCGGCCTCACGATTGGCTCCTATGGCAAGGAGATCACTGTGTCGCAACCCTCGACCTACCAGCCCGAGAAGATGATCGACTACCTCTACTCCCACACCTTCTCCACCCCCGGCGCGGCACGTCCGCTGGTGGTGCTCGATATGGAGCACGCACTCCCGCTGGTGGAGATCCACATCGTCAAGCACGAGTCCATCGAGGCGGCCTACCTCGAGAACCTCACCATCTCGAACTTCTTTCGCAGTGCAAAGATGAATGTCACCACCCCCGCCAACTATGGCTCGGGCGGCCACAACGTTTGGAAGATTGAGCTCTCGGGCACAAACGACACATCCTACACCATTGCGGGCACCCATCCCCAAACGGGTGAGGCGAGTGGCCGCAAAGCTATGGCCAACCGCGGCGAGGAGAGTGAGTCGGTGATGAAGATGACGGTGATTCCCCAGCAGCTCGACGCCAAGACACTGCTCACGGTGAGCTATTGGGTCAATGAGCGCTACTCCGCCGAGTCGGATGACAACTATGTGTGGCACGAGGCCTCCTTCCAGCTCAACCAATACACCCCCTTCATCTGGGAGTCGGGCCACCGCATTGTCTACACCCTCGAGGTCGACACGGGCATCCACTTGACGGGTACCATCGTGCCCTGGGTGGAGGTGGACTATGTCGAAGGCACCGTGCTACCCAACGTTTAATCCACAGACCCAACAACCACCCCCACGCCCCCCTCGCCTATACGCGCGCGAGGAGGAGGGGAGAGAACAGAGAGACTTTCAACCCACATCAAGATAACGGAGAAATCGGATGAGAATGAAAACGACATACAGAGCATTGGTTGCCACCCTCGCGGTGATGTGTGCTGCGGGCTGCGTGCGCAACGATATGGACGACATCAAACACAACGGCCAGGAGATTCGCCTCTGGGGCGGTGTGGCAGGCACCCCCGGAGTGCAGTATGGCTCGAGCCGCGGTACGGCCGAGTCCACGAGCGGCATTCTCGACCCCGGCTATGATGGAGAGCTCAACATCGGTACGGCAAGGGTGAGCTATGTGGGTGATATGGACATCTACCCCGACTTCCGCAGCCTCGGCGACCCAATGCCCGCCACCCTCGGCCGACCCGAGGGGGGAGGCCACATCCGCCCCATTGAGTTCAAACACCAGGCACAATACTTCCCCGACCAGACCAACCCTATCCGTTATGCGGGCTGGTATCCGTGGAATGAGAGCGACCTCACGAACCCCAATGTCGACGACGACGGTAGCGTCTACCTCTCCGACGAGAAGAAGACCCAGGTGACGGTGGACATCACCGGCTCGAAGGATGTGATGTATGGCGACGTCATCCAGGGCTCCTACAAGGATAATGGCTTCCCCACAATGGAGTTCAACCACGCACTCTGTCTCTTCCAAATCAAGGTCTACGGTATGGTTACGGGCCTCGACCAGCAGGGCAACCCCATTACGGCCACCAATTGGGGCAAGATTGAGGAGATCACCCTCAAGGATCTCCCCTCGCAGGTGAATATGGTGCTGCCCCACAGGTGCCCCGAGAATCCTCCCGTGCATAGCACCAATGTGGACGAGTTCACCCTCGAGTTCCTCGGCACGCAGGATATCCCCCTCCACGACCCCAACAACAACATCTTCTTCGAGTCGCCCGAGGAGTTGCCCCTGAGCCTTATGGACGCGGCTCTGGTGTCGAAGTGTGTGGCAGGTCCTCCCCAGAGCGGCGTGCTGAACATCGACATCAAGACCACCACCAATAGGACCTTGCAGGAGGTCTCCATTGCGCGCAACTTCCAGCCCGGCCACGCCTACAACATCATCCTCCGCTTCTCGGACCACGGCCTGATCAATGCTGACGTCACGGTGGCCGATTGGAAGATGGGCGAGGATGTGAACAAGGAGGTGAGTGTGGATATGTTCTACGACCTGAGCGTCTATGAGACCGCCAACTGCTACGTTGTCTCCTCGGCCAACTACTCCTACTGCTTCAATGGCACCGTCAAGGGCAATGGCGACGGCTCGCAGGTGGGCGTTCCCGACGAGAAACTCAAGCTCAACATCGGCCACCTCGAGATTCTGGCCGACGATATGCCCGTCTTCGACCACGATGGCGACCCCAATACCCCCGACGTGGAGTGCGTGAAGCTCCACTCCAACCAACTCTCCGAGGGACGTGTGCTCTTCGACGTTGTGGGCTACCAGACCTACGACGAGACGAAAGAGGAGTGGAACAAGAGCCGCAAGATTCTCCCCGTGGAGGGCAATGTCATCATCGGCGGATTCGACAAGGAGGACGCCGAGACGAGGAAGCTCCTCTGGGTGTGGCACATCTGGGTGACCGACAAGCCCCAGGCCATCGGTTGTGCGAGCGGCTACCTCATTCAGGACCGCAACCTCGGTGCCACCACCGCCGTCCCCGAAGGCTCCATCATCGGACTCAAGGATGGCGAAGGCCCCGCCCACGGTCTCTACTACCAATGGGGACGACCCACGCCTCTCTCCACCTCCTCCAGCACCAGCATCCCCGAGCAGTACAAACTCAAACTCTCGCGTGATCAGCTCAAGCTCGACGACCTATTCCCCCACAATGAGTTCAATGTGCTCTATGGTGCAACCATCGATGGCGTGTCGGCCCACCATCACGCTTGGCTCGACCACAGTTCCCAGTACATCAAATACCACGACCACCTCTGGGGCGACACGGGTGTCCCCTTCCAGCGTCCCATCAAGACCTTCCTCGACCCCTGCCCACCACGCTACTTCGTCTCCAACCACTCCTTCTGGCAGGATGTGGAGGACTATGAGGTGCAGTACGTCCCCGAGAAGGGTGTGGAGCTCAATATGGTGAGCCAATCCTTCTGGCTCCCCCGAACCAATGTGGTCAACGACGAGGGTAAGTATGTCGACTTCGAAGGCGCCGTGGTCCGCACCAGCACCGTGGACTACAAGGTGGTCGACGGCCACGAGCAGTCGGTGCCCTACCACCTCGCCTACACGGGCAGCAAAACCGCATACGTCACCTCCGAAAACGCATTCTGCAACTACGCCATCCCCGTGCGCTGCATCTCCACCACCACCGAACCCGTGGTTATCGACCTCAGCGAGAGCCAAACCGCCAACTGCTATATGGTCAACACCCCCGGCTACTATAAGTTCCGTGCCAACGTGCGCGGCAACGGCGTGAGCGAGCTCTGGCCCTTTGGCGGCACCGCAATGCTCGACATCTCCGACGGTATGGATGTCAACATCCGACCCGCAAAGGTCGACCTGCTCTGGTGGCAGGGTGACTTCACCGAGGTGACCAACACCGAGGACGACATCGCCAACCTGATGTGTATCAACATTATGAACGACGGTAAGCTCGACAGCGAGGGCTACGTGATGTTCCACGTCGAGCAACTCCACGCCGGCAACGCCATCCTCGCTGCCTACGACGTCGATGGCGAAATCCTCTGGACCTGGCACCTGTGGATGTGTCTGAAGCAGCCCCAGGATATCGCCTCGGGTAAGCGTACCCTCCAGGACCGCTTCCTCGGCGCCACCCGAGCACCCATCATCACCCGCAATGCCAACGGCAATGGAGGCTCTGTGCAGTTCACCGACTACAACAACAACCCCACCAACGACGTGAAAGCCATCTGGGCCACCTTCGGCTTCTACTACCAGTGGGGCCGCAAAGACCCTATTATGGGCATCCCCGTGGGTGTTACGGCCAACGAAAACCCCGCCAGCAACACCACCACTCTCAGCTGCTCCAACTATTGGGTCAAGGACTACGCCACCGGTAAGTGGAGTATGAAAAACACCATCCCCCGACAAACCCAAGTGGACATCAGCGAGTCGGTGAAAAACCCGCTCCCCTTCTATATGAGCTCCACCCTCACCGGCAAGGCCGACAGCCAGTGGTTCCCCGCGAGCTTCGCCGACGGTAGGACCAACGTGGCCCTCTGGGGCTACGCTGTGGAGGGCTATGCCATCGGTCAGGACTTCTCCAAGACGATGTATGACCCCTGTCCCCCCGGCTACCGCACCGCCTTCCACGACGTGTGGAGGCTCAATATCAACAACACCGAGTATGGCTACGGTGGCGACGATAGCGGTAACGGCCTCTACAACTGGAGCCACGGCGAAAACAACTTCTCGGGCGACCAGGATTGGGGCTTCGTGACCAACGATATGCCCTATTTCGAGAACGGTTGGTTCCCCTACAGCGGTATGCGCTACGCCACCACGGGCGGCTATGGCCGACAGAAGGAGTATGGTTACCTCAACACGGGTATGCCCTACAATAAATACAACACCCGTACCTACCGCTATATGCGAACGAGCAACAACGGCAACGGCGCCTCGCAGCAGATCTGCGGCAGCTCCAACTCGGAGAGCAACGGCGGCCCCGAGGGCAATAGCCACTCCACCGCCTACGGCAAGCCCATCCGCTGTATGAAGGAGTAGCTCTGGGGAGTGCAAAATGCAAAATTCAAAATGCAAAATTGACACACGCCCCCGCCCTACGGGCACCCCCTCTAACTTAGAGGGGGAGTAAGGAGGGGAGTTCCCACTCTTTAACTTAGAGGGGGAGTAATGGGGAGCAGACGTTCTTTTTATCCTCCTCTAACTTAGACGGGGAGTAATGGGAAAAGTAAATTTGAGTAATGCGCCGAAGGCAATTTTGAATTTTGCATTTTGAATTTTGAATTAGAGGATACGCACCACCCAAAATTCCCCCTCTAAGTTAGAGGGGGTGCCCGCAGGGCGGGGGCGTGTGTAGAGGGTAGACACTGATGAAGAGATACGAAGTATCTCGAGAGAAATTTTTGGGCGACTTTTTATAAAAAGTCGCAGAAACAAAAGCGACGAATGTCGCAAGAAAGGAACGAAGCTTTTTGTAAAAAGCTTCACCAAAAACTTTTAGTGCAGAGTTTGCTCAGCCTAAATAGGGTAGACACTATGAAGAGATACGAAGTATCTCGAGGAAAATTTTTGGGCGACTTTTTATAAAAAGTCGCAAAACAAAGAAGCGACGAAAGTCGCAAAAAAAACAAGAAACAAACCGCTGCGCAAGGTGTTGCGCGGAGGAGAAGATAAAGGATATAATTGCGAGAACCACTTGCAACAACTAATTGCGATAAGTATGAAGCGTAAACAACTGTGGATGATGGCGATGGCAGCAATTTCCCTGCTGGGAGGTTGCACCATCTTCGAGTCCGAGGAGCCCATAGTCACCGGCGGTGACTCGCCCTCGGTGGCCGTGTCGTCTGATATTGCACCCTCCTATTTCGCCCCCGGAGGAGGCCTCCCCGCGCTGGCCTCGGGACGTATGCCCTCCACCCGCTCGGCTGTGGACCAGACCTCCGTGGTCGACCTCACGGCCAACTTCCTGCGTATAGACGAGGACATCAACCCCGACACCTACCGTGGCTACTACACCTTCTCGGGCGGAGAGTTCAACCCCGCACGCCTCATCAACTGGGAGAAGGGCTACGTCGTGGAGGGCACCCTGATGTCGGCACCCGACGACTCCGAGGAGCACCTCAGGAGTGCCTATCTGGCCCCTGTGCAGTCCTACCGCCTGAGGGTGGAGAGTAGGGAGGTGAATGGCGAGCAGGTGAAGGACACCACCGACTTCTACCACACCCGTATGGTCACTTGGCACCCCCAGAACCTCATTCTCGACCGCACCGCGCAGAACACCCCCGCCATCACGCAGCTCGACAATGACAAGTTCAAGGAGCTCTATGAGGTCTCTTCGTTCGATGCCACTGGCGACGGCTACAACGAGGAGAACATCTCCATCTGCTTCACGGGTCTCGACGGCCAGACCGACGTTATGGTGAGCGATATGCTCGAGGGCCAGCATTGGCACTACTACAACAGCCTCGACCCCCACGTCAGCGACCGCGTGCCCGAGGGACACCCCTATCTCACCCCCGGGGAGAACATCTACAGCGAGCCCTTTGGCCACTTCTATCAGCCCGCCATCGAGGGTGTGCAGCAGGAGGTGAACTATCGCAACTACTTCACCTACCGCCACTACCTCACAGCCATCCGCGTCTTTGCCTACGCCGAGCAGTCGGAGCAGAACCTGAATATGTGGGGCGAAATCAACAACGTCACCATCGCCAATCAGCCTACCTCGGTGAAGGTTGCGCTGCCCACAAGCCCTGGCACCTGGGGTGAGGCCCACAGCTGGGGCGACAGGAAGGTTATAGAAATCGTCAAGACCCCCTTCTATGGTGAGGACGACGTGAGCGGTATGCTGCCCGAGAGCGTGGAGTACCCCATCAGCACACGCCACTCCTCGGAGGCACAACAGACCTACCTCGGCTATGCACTCGTGGAGCCCAATAGCGACGTGCTGCTCCAGATCCACACCACCTCGGCTGTCTATCAGGTGCGCCTCCGCCCCGAGCACTTCACCACCGATGCCGAGGGCAACCAGCAGGTTGTGAACATCTTCAAGGAGGGCTTCATCTACAACATCCACCTCAACCTCAAGACCGACGGTACGATTGCGGCGATTCTGGAGAACGAGTCGGATGAGCTCTACTACGACCTCACCCGATTGGCCACCTACGAACTCCCCGACAGTAAGGGCGAGGGCGGCGAGGGCAGCAGCGGCTCCATTGCGGTCTACCGCCACGCCAACTGCTACATCGTCTCCCCCCAGCACACCTTCGTGAAGGACGAGGAGGGCAACGATATCCTCGATGCGCAGGGCAACAAACGTGTGTACGACGGCTACTGCTTCTCGGCCACCACCATCGGCAACGGCCAGGGTGGCATCATCTCGAGTGGTGCACAGACAATGTATCCCACCTCGGCCCGCATCTCGCCCCACAATGCCCACCTGCTGTGGGAGAGTGAGTTGGGTCTGATTTCGCAGGTGGAGTTGCTCTATGGCTACGTGAGGTTCAAGGTGCCCGACAAGACCAAGGAGGGCAACGCCGTCATTGCCGTCTACGACAAGAATGGCGTGGTTGTGTGGAGCTGGCACATCTGGATCACCGACCCGCCACAGGAGCAGGTCTTCGAGCGTAGCAACGGCACGACCATCACTCTGCTCGACCGCAACCTCGGCGCTACGGCCGCCAAGTGGACCACGGGCGACCCCTCAACCGCATTGCCCACCTACGGACTCTACTACCAATGGGGCCGCAAGGACCCCTCTATGGGCCCCCTCACATACAACTACTTCCCCACAACGCTCATCACACAGCCCTACTACGACTACTCGTCGCACGAACACAGGGCTGCGGAGGTTGTGCAGCTGCCCCGACCCACTCTGCAGGATGGTGTGGAGTATCCTATGTACCTGATGCTCCCCTCCGAGCAGACCCAGACCTACTACTACAACTGGAGCTATGAGCTCTACGACTTCCTCTGGGGCTACGACGCGCAGAAGGGTACGATGGTGAAGACCATCTACGACCCCTGCCCCTTTGGCTATCGAGTTCCCTTCACGGAGATGAGCACCATCTTCGCCGAGGATGGACAGTCGACCTTCCAGACCCCGAATAACAACGAGTATGGACAGATCTTCACCGACAAGAATGGCGACAGCTACTACTTCCCCTATGCCGGCTTCAAGGGTGTGGACGTGGGTCTGCAGTCGCTGGTGTTGGCGTGGAGATATGTGGGCGAGAAGGGCGACTATATGTCCTCGTGGGTCAACAAGACCACGGGTGGCAAATACAACCACAGGGCTCGCGTCTACATCTCGCGCTCGAGGGAGTGGACCGAGACCAACGTGGGTACCTACTCCGCCTACCGACACGACGACTTCACCAACCGACGCACCGCAGGCTCCATCCGATGCGTGAAGAACGACAAACCTCTCGGTCTGCTCGATATTCGCCTTGTGCCCAGCCAAACATCTGTGCAAGAGAACGATAGGATTGTGCTCCACTGCTCGGCAGAGAGTGTGGAGAGCACCATCGACCACGTGAGGGTGAAGGTCCGCAACCTCAAGACAGGCAAGGAGACCATCCTCTACGAAACCAAGAATGGCGAGGGTGGCCAGAGCGCGTGGTCGAAGGATGTGGAGTTCTTCACGGGCGACGCCTCGGGCGAGAACTACAGCGAGATGGGCTACACATTCGAGCTCTACTGCATCAACTCCGCGGGTGCGGCAATGACCGTGCACGCCAACGTTGCCTACCACAGCCTCAACGTGGACCTCTCCAAGTGGGAGAGTGCCGAGGCCTCCGAAAGCCCCCTGCCCGAGCAGGAGTTTGCCCGCGTGGTCCACGTTCAGAGTAGCGAGACTCCCTCCAAGGTGGAGGTTATATACAAGGATTCCGACGGCGTGGAGCGCACCTACGACATCACCTCCACCGCCTACGACTCCACTCTCCCCTCGGGTGGCTACATCAGCAACCTCGCCTACTACCACCCCTTCAAATTCACCAAGAGTGGCACCTATCCCGTCACCATCCGCGTCACCTGTGGCCACCCCAACCACGCCACCGACGCTAAGCACATCAAGACGGTGGAGACTCAGGTGGTGGTCTACGACTATCTGGAGATCCAACTCATCAACAAATCAGGCCGTTACGTCTGGATGGCAGATGATGTTGTTGTAGATGACGATCCCGACGGTGCCCCCGCTGTGCCCGTCATCGATGGCCACACAGAGGTGGAGTTTGAGTATCGAGCCAAGAGTATCAATGCCCCCATCACCTCCCAGTCGATTCTCTACAACGACGGCTATGCGGTGAGCTATGGTGCCGATGCGCCCCTCAATCCCAACCGCGAGGATAGGAAGGTCAGCACAGGCATCGTGGATGTGCCCCTGCCCAACACCAGTACACTCGACTACTCGCTCCAATACTCCGCCACCGACTCCACGGGTGTGTCGCGTGCGGCCACAGCGAAGGTGGGCATCATCGGTCTCGACAAGTCGGAGTGGAACAAAATCGGTGTGGTGGGTCAGCCCTCCGCGCTCGTCTTACGCCTCTACGGTGGCGGCACGCCCGAGTTGGTGCAGCTCTACAACGCAAAGGACAACGTGAGGTTCAATCTCGAAATGGCCTACGACAGCTCCGAAGGCGCCCCCTATATCCACGATGCTGTTTGGTTTGCCACACACACCTATCAGTATGTGGGTGAGCAGCACTTCGACCTCATTGTGAAGCTCAGGGATGAGAATAACGAGGTGGTTGAGTTGCCCCATAAGGAGTTTGTACTCAACATCTTCAACGACATCAGCCTCGACTTCTATATGAAGTATGGAGATGAGAAACTCACTGCTCCCCACAAGCGCTTCTGGCGCAGTGAGGTGAGAGAGTGGATTGACCCCATCACCCCCATCACCATCTACTACAACGCACTGACCAACAACGAGGGTGCGGCGATGAAATCGGTCGACTTCTACCTCGATGGCGTGAAAATCGACGACTACTCATTCGCTGACAACACCAGCCAAAACGCCTCCAAGGACAAAATCGACATCACCGACTACGTCATCGAAGAGGCCGCCTCGGGAGATGGCAGGCTCAGTGTGGAGGTGCACGCTGTGGATGGGGTCGGTGTGTATAAGGATGCCGAGGGCTATGTGGCTCTCTTCGACGTGGAGTTCGAGGAGGGTTGGAGCGCCGAGACTCCCGCAGGACGCGACTTCACCCGCACGCTCCTCATCAAGGGCGGCGACATCCCCACCTCTCTCACCGTGGGCGGCGTGGCCTTCGAAAAGGACACCGAGAGAGGTGTGCAGGCGGCTGACCCCTATGTCACATCCTCCTGGAGCGGCACCTTCCATCTCCCCGAAGGCTCCTACTCCCAGATGCCTGTGGTGCTCGGTTTCGGTGACGCCGAGACCCTCACCTACAACTATGCTCCCACGCTCAACGTGACCAAGAAGATAGAGCCCATTGAGGCCTCCATCTCGCTGAGCCACAACGAGATATTCTTCGGTGCGAAGAACACTAATGCCACCCTCAATGTGGCTGCCTCGTCGCCCAATGGCAACCTCACGAGCGTGA
>JAFPBB010000054.1 GCA_017390585.1 Tidjanibacter sp.
GAGTGAGCGAGAGCAGAGGCTGCTTGCAGACTATGCCGAGCGTGAGCAATTAAAAGACCCCGTAGGGGGATTAAAATTGAGGCCTTCGGCGCTCGGCCATAAATGGGTAGAGCAAAGTCTGCACTAAAAGTTTTTGGTGAAGCTTTTTACAAAAAGCTTCGAAAAGGAAACAATTTTGAATTTTGAATTTTGCATTTTGAATTACAAAAAGACACACGCCCCCGCCTTTCGGGCACTGTGCGCGAGGCCGCGCACGCAGTTTTCGACCACCCCTCCCGACCTCCCCTTTCGTAGGGGAGGAGAACACACGCCCCCGCCACAAAGTGGCACCCCCTCTAACTTAGAGGGGGAAAATAATTAGAGAGGATAGTTACTGCCCTCTAACTTAGAGGGGGAGTAATAGGGAGTAGACGTTCTTTTCATCCTCCTCTAACTTAGAGGGGGAGTAATAGAGAAAGTATATTGGGGTAGAGCGCCGAAGGTCAATAATTTTGCATTTTGAATTTTGCATTTTGAATTTTCAGTTATAACTTTGTGGGTTAATTGGCAAAATACACAAAAACACATAGATATGAGCACAAAAAAATTCAACGAGTACAAGGGTCTCGACCTGCCCGAGCTTGGTCTGGAAGTCCTCAAAAAATGGGACGCCGACGACACCTTCCATAAAAGCATCTCCACCCGTGAGGGTCATCCCTCTTTTGTTTTCTATGAGGGTCCCCCCTCGGCAAACGGTATGCCCGGCATTCACCACGTTATGGCCCGAACACTCAAGGATGTTATTTGTCGCTACAAAACCCAAAGCGGCTACCTCGTACACCGCAAAGCAGGTTGGGACACCCACGGCCTTCCCGTGGAGCTCGGCGTGGAGAAGAAACTCGGCATCCGCAAGGAGGATGTGGGCGTGAACATCTCCATCGAGGAGTACAACCGCACCTGCCGCGAGTCGGTGATGGAGTTCACCGGCAAGTGGGAGGAGCTCACCCGACTGATGGGCTACTGGGTGAATATGGACGACCCCTACATCACCTACGACAACAAGTATATCGAGACCCTCTGGTGGATGCTCAAGGAGCTCTACAACAAGGGTCTGCTCTATAAGGGCTTCACCATTCAGCCCTACTCGCCCGCAGCAGGTACGGGCCTTTCGAACCACGAGCTCAACCAGCCCGGTTGCTACCGCGACGTGAAGGACACCACCTGCACCGCGCAGTTCAAGGTGGTGCGTAATGCCCAGAGCGAGCAGCTCTTTGAGGATGTCGAGGGTGACCTCTACTTCCTGGCTTGGACCACCACTCCCTGGACTCTTCCCTCCAACACCGCGTTGGCTGTGGGCCCCTCGATTGAGTATGTGAGGGTCAAGTGTGCCAACCCCTACACCGGCATCCGTCAGACCGTGATTATGGCCAAGGAGCTCGTGGGTGCCTACTTCACCAAGAAGATGGAGGGCACTTTCACCGTTGAGGAGCGCACTTGGAAGGGCTCGGAGCTGGCAGGCGTGAGATATGAGCAGCTGATGGATTGGATGAGGCCCGACGGCGACGCTTTCCGTGTGATCACGGGTGACTATGTGAGCGTGGCAGATGGTACGGGTATTGTTCACATCGCGCCCACCTTTGGTGCCGACGACGACAGGGTGGCCAAGCAGGCAGGCATCGCACCTCTGCTGCTCATCGACAAGGCCGGCAAACAGCAGCCTATGGTCGACAAGCAGGGTAAGATGTTCCTCCTGGAGGACCTCGACCCCGACTATGTGAAGAACTTTGTGAATGTGGAGAAATATGCCGAGTGGCAGGGTAGGTTTGTGAAGAATGCCTACGACGAGAAGCTCACCGAGGAGGATGCCACCATCGACGTGGATATCGCCGTGGGTCTCAAGTTGGAGAACAAGGCTTTCAAGATTGAGAAGCACACCCACAACTATCCCCACTGCTGGAGGACCGACAAGCCTGTGCTCTACTATCCTCTCGACTCGTGGTTTATCCGCACCACCGCTGTGAAAGATAGGCTCATCGAGCTCAACAAGACCATCTATTGGAAGCCTGAATCGACCGGTACGGGTAGGTTTGGCAAGTGGCTCGAGGGTCTGGTGGATTGGAACCTCTCGAGGAGCCGCTTCTGGGGCACTCCTCTGCCCGTGTGGGCAACCGAGGACTACTCGGAGATGAAGTGCATCGGCTCCATCGAGGAGCTCAAAGCCGAGGTGGAGAAATCGGTGGCCGCAGGTCTGATGAAGGAGAACCCCTATGCCGACTTCGTTGTGGGCGACTACTCCAAGGAGAACTACGATAAGGTGGACCTCCACCGCCCCTATGTGGACAACATCGTGCTCGTGTCGAGCAAGGGCGAGCCTATGCGCCGCGAGAGCGACCTCATCGACGTGTGGTTCGATAGCGGTGCTATGCCCTATGCACAAGTACACTTCCCCTTCGAGATGAGCCTCGAGGAGTTCCAGAAGGTCTACCCCGCCGACTTCATCGCCGAGGGTGTGGACCAAACCCGTGGTTGGTTCTACACACTCCACGCTCTGGCAACAATGTTGTTCGACAGCGTGGCCTTCAAGAATATCATCTCCAATGGCCTTGTGCTCGACAAGAATGGCAACAAGATGTCCAAACGTCTGGGTAACGCCGTAGACCCCTTTGAGGTGATGGGTAAGTATGGCCCCGACGCCACAAGGTGGTATATGATGTCCAATGCACAGCCCTGGGACAACCTCAAGTTCGACGTGGATGGTGTGGACGAGGTGCGCCGCAAATTCTTCGGCACCCTCTATAATACCTACGGCTTCTTTGCCCTCTACGCCAATGTCGATGGCTTCACCGGCAGCGAGGCGGAGGTGCCTATGGCCGAGCGCCCCGAGATCGACCGCTGGATCATCTCGGAGCTCAACTCGCTCGTGAGGTTTGTGAACGACCGCCTCGGCGACTACGATCCCACCCCCGCATCGAGGGCTATCCAGGAGTTTGTGGGCGAGAACCTCTCCAACTGGTATGTGCGTCTCAACCGCAAGCGCTTCTGGGGTGGCGGTATGACCACCGATAAGCTCGCAGCCTACCAGACTCTCTACACCTGCTTGGAGACTGTGGCACAGCTCGCAGCACCCTTCGCTCCCTTCTTCAGCGACCGCCTCTTCAGCGACCTCAACGATATGAGCGGCCGTCACGAGGGCTCCGTACACCTCAACCTCTTCCCCGAGTGCAACGAGGCTCTCATCGACGCCGACCTGGAGGCCAAGATGGCCCTGGCACAGAAGAGCACCTCGATGGTACTCGCACTGCGTAGGAAGGTGGGCATCAAGGTGCGTCAGCCCCTCACGAAGGTGATTATCCCCATCCTCGACGCCGATATGGGTCGCAGGTTGGAGTCCGTTAAGGGCCTTGTTATGGGCGAGGTGAACGTCAAGGAGGTGGAGCTCATCACCGACACCACCGGCCTGATTACCAAGCGTATCAAACCCAACTTCAAGACTCTCGGTCCACGCTATGGCAAGTATATGAAGCAGATTGCAGCCCTTGTTGCAGGTTGGTCGCAGGCCGAGATTGCAGCTGTGGAGGCCGCCTCGGGCGAGTTTGCTCTGGAGGTGGGCGGCGAGAGCCTCAGCGTCTGCCGCGAGGACTTCGACATCACCTCGGAGGATATGCCCGGATGGTTGGTGGCAAGCGAGGGTAAGCTCACCGTGGCACTCGATGTTACCGTCACCGACGAACTCCGCAAGGAGGGCCTCGCTCGTGAGCTCGTGAACCGCATCCAGAATATCCGCAAGGATAGCGGCTTTGAGGTTACCGACCGCATCACCGTGGAGATTGAGAAGATGGAGATGCTGGAGGGGGCTATCGAGGCCTACGGCGAGTTCATCGGTCAGCAGACTCTGGCAAACAGCGTCGTTCTGGCCGAGGAGCCCAAAGGTGACTTCGTTGTGGATAGCGACATCGACGAGGTGGCGCTCAAGATTGCTGTGACCAAAGTGAAATAGTTGCACGACCAGCATAATGCCAAGAAGGGGCGCCCGCATCAGGGTGCCCCTTTTGCATTTGGCCCCTTGTGGGCGTGGGGCGAAAAAGGTGGCGGTGAAAAATATTGGCCAAAAAGTTGTGTATGTTGGAGAAATTGATTACCTTTAACAAACCAAAAACGAAAGCTTATGGAACAAGAAGTTGAGAAGACCAGATATTCCGATGAGGAATTGGCCGAATTTAAGGATATTATCCTCGATATGCTCGGCAAAGCAAAGGAAGATTACGAACTCCTGCGCTCCTCGGTGAACAACTCCTCAAGTAACGACACCGAAGATACATCCCCCACCTTCAAGGTCCTCGAAGAGGGCGCCGCAACCCTCACCAAAGAGGAGATGGGACGCCTCGCACAGCGACAACTCAAGTTTATCCAGCACCTCGAAGCAGCCCTGCTCCGCATCGAGAATAAGACCTACGGCATCTGCCGCGAGACAGGTAAACTCATCCCCACGGAGCGACTCAGAGTGGTGCCCCACGCAACCCTCTCGGTTGAGGCTAAGGAGAAAAGACGTTAGGAGGAGCTGCCCCCACACGATTGTGGGGGAGTGACCCACCACCGCCCAAACACCGAGAGTGATTGTGCCCACTGTGACCATCTATACCGACGGCTCGTCGCTGGGTAACCCCGGCAGGGGAGGCTATGGCGTTGTGCTCCTGTCGCCTCCCTATCGCAAGGAACTCAGCGCGGGTTTTCGCCTCACGACCAACAACCGTATGGAGTTGATGGCCGTGTGCGTTGCGCTCGAGGCACTCAAGTTTGAGGGTACGGATGTGACCCTCTATTCGGATAGTAAGTATGTGGTCGACTCGGTGGAGAAGGGGTGGCTCTTTGGCTGGGAGAAGAGGGGCTTTGCCAAGGCGAAGAATCCCGATTTGTGGATGCGCTTTCTGAGGGTCTACCGCCGCCATAGGGTGCGTTTTGTGTGGGTGAAGGGCCACGCCACCACGGTGGAGAACAACCGTTGCGACGAGCTTGCCGTTGCCGCCGCCCACGGCCCCAGCCTGCAGGAAGATGCGGGGTATCAACCGGAATAAAAACTCCGACCAATTGGTCGGAGTTTTTTTGTAATTCAAAATTCAAAATTCAAAATTGAATAGCCTTCGGCGAACGCTCCAATTCAAAATGCAAAATTAGTTTGCGACTGCCGTCGCTTTTCTTTCTGCGACTTTTTATAAAAAGTCGCCCAAAAATTTTCCTCGAGATACTTCGTATCTCTTCATCGCCTCTACCCTTTACACACGCCCCCGGCACTTCGTGCCACCCCCTCTAACTTAGAGGGGGAATTTAGGGTGGGGCGTATCCCTTAATTCAAAATGCAAAATTAATGGGCCTTCGGCGCTCTACCCCAATATGCTCCTCCAATTACTCCCCCTCTAAGTTAGAGGGGGTGCCACTTTGTGGCGGGGGCGTGTGTGGCCGTGCGCCGAAGGCCAAAGTGGTCCGCACTTTGCATCGGCGGCGGACAAGCGACTGACTCGTGTAGTCGCGACGAGCAGAGGGGGCAAAGGCGTCTAAAAACAAAGACGCCAAATGCTTTGGCCGCGCAGCGTTTGTTTTAGACTTTGCACACTCTGCTCCCGACAGAGATGCAGTGCGGTGCTTTTGCGCTACTTTTGGCAGCAAAAGTAGCATAATTCCTCCGCGACGTGAGGAACGGAACAAAAAGAGGTGCGACAAAAGGGAATAAAGAAAAGCCTGCCGAAAGGGGCAGGCTTGTCTGTTTTTGTGTGCGTCGTCAGACTATTTCTCCAACTCGGCAAGGATGCGGAGTGCTGCGTTGTAGATGGTGTCGTCATCGAAGCTAACGGTGCCACCATCGGGACCCTCCTCAAAGTGTACGCCCACGGTGACGCCGCCCTCGAAGTGGCGAGCTCCAAAATAGTTTCTTACTTCATCTGCATCGCAGCCAATCTCGTCTGCGATGCGCTGCATGCTTCCGCTGGGAAGGCGGTCTTTGATGCGACGCAATTCGTTAAAGGTGGTAATCATAGTGATATTAGTTTTAGTTATTTTTGAAATCTGTAAAACAATTTTTCAGCACCATAAAGTTACGACCCTTTTGTGAGAAAAAAAAATTTTGTCACCACTTTTTTATCAACCATTTTTTTTGACACCTTGCGACTGACATTTTGTCAGTCCAAATGCGCCATTACATCCATTGTTGGCATAGTTGGCACTCTTTTGCTGATTGGCACAGAGATTGAACACTATGGTGTGTCGAGCGGACAAGAAGTGATGGGGTCGCCATCGTTGGACTCTGTGGCATTGCGCTCGAAAACGGAAGAACAAATAATAAATATAAGTATAAACGAATTAAAAACTCTTACTAATTATGGCAAAAATCATTGGTATCGACCTTGGTACAACCAACTCCTGCGTAGCAGTTATGGAGGGCAACGAGCCCGTAGTTATCCCCAATAGCGAGGGCCACCGCACAACCCCCTCGATTGTGGCTTTCACCGAAGGTGGCGAGCGCAAAGTGGGTGACCCCGCAAAGCGTCAGGCTATCACCAACCCCAAAAATACCGTCTTCTCCATCAAACGTTTTATGGGTGAGAAGATGGCGCAGGTGGCCAAGGATGCAACCCGCGTTCCCTACTCGGTAGTGGCTGGTGCCAACGATGTTCCTATGGTGGACATCGCAGGTCGCAAATATACCCCCCAGGAGATCTCGGCCATCGTGCTCCAGAAGATGAAAAAGACCGCCGAGGATTACCTCGGAACCACTGTGAGCGAGGCAGTTATCACCGTTCCCGCATATTTCAACGACGCACAGCGTCAGGCTACCAAAGAGGCTGGTGAGATTGCCGGTCTGAAGGTGCGCCGAATCATCAACGAGCCCACCGCTGCGGCCCTTGCCTACGGCTTGGACAAGGCTGGTAAGGATATGAAAATTGCAGTCTACGACCTTGGTGGTGGTACCTTCGATATCTCCATCCTCGAGCTTGGCGACGGCGTCTTTGAGGTGAAATCGACCAACGGTGACACCCACCTCGGTGGCGACGACTTCGACCACGTCATCATCGACTGGATGGCTGCCGAGTTCCAGAGCAAACACGGCATCGACCTCCGCAAAGATCCTATGGCTATGCAGCGCCTGAAAGAGGCAGCCGAGAAGGCAAAAATCGAGCTCTCGAGCAGCAGCTCCACCGAGATTAACCTCCCCTACATTATGCCCGTAGACGGCATTCCCCAGCACCTTATGATGACCCTCACAAGGGCAAAATTTGAGCAGCTGGCCGACTCGCTCATCCGCGCAACCATCGAGCCCTGCCGCAAGGCACTCAGCGATGCAGGCCTCTCGGCAAGCCAGATCGACGAGGTGATTCTCGTGGGTGGTTCGACCCGTATTCCCGCCATCCAGAAAGTTGTGGAGGATTTCTTCGGCAAGGCTCCCTCGAAGGGTGTGAACCCCGATGAGGTTGTGGCTATCGGTGCTGCAATTCAGGGCGGTGTGCTCACCGGTGAGGTGAAAGACGTATTGCTGCTCGACGTGACTCCTCTGTCGCTCGGTATCGAGACCCTCGGTGGCGTGTTCACCCGTCTGATCGACGCCAACACCACCATCCCCGTGCGTAAGAGCCAGGTGTTCTCCACCGCACAGGACAACCAGCCCGAGGTTGAGATCCACGTTCTTCAGGGCGAGCGCCAGATGGCACGCGACAACAAGACCATCGGTCGCTTCCACCTCGACGGTATCCCCGCAGCTCCCCGCGGCGTACCCCAGATTGAGGTGTCGTTCGACATCGACGCCAACGGTATCCTCAGCGTGTCGGCAAAAGACAAAGGCACCGGCAAGGAGCAGAGCATCCGCATCGAGGCTTCGAGCGGCTTGACCGACGCCGAGATCCAGCGTATGAAAGACGAGGCCAAAGCTAACGAGGCCAAGGATAAAGAGGAGCGCGAGAGGGTGGACAAAATCAACGGCGCCGACAGTATGATCTTCTCCACCGAGAAGCAGCTCAAAGAGTATGGCGACAAGATTCCTGCCGAGAAGAAGAGCGCAATCGAGGCTGCACTTGCAGAGTTGAAGAGCGCACACTCGTCGCAGAACCTCGCAGGTATCGACGCTGCCACCGAGAAACTCAACGCCGCTTGGCAGGCCGCATCGCAGGACATCTACGCCCAGGCAGGCGCTCAGCAGGGCCCCGCAGGTGCACAGCAGGCTGAGCCCCAGCAGGGTGCAGCCGAGGACGTGGAGTTCGAGGAGGTGAAGTAGGAGATAGTTCCGATAGAACCCGATAGTAATCCCCCGCAACAGTGCTTGCGGGGGATTTTTTGTGGTCGGCAGGGGCGTGTGGAGCCACAGGAAATAGCACAACTAATGGGCTGCTTTTTTGGAGGTTTGGCAAAAATGTATTAAGTTTGCGGGCTAAATGTGCGTAGTGCGCGTGCCGCGCGCGTGAGTGTATGCGTGGGTGTATGCTTGTGGGCGCGAGCAAGTGGTTGGCACACAATGGGTTGCAGCTTCATCTGCAAGGAGCGCAACCCTTGGTAGTGAAGAGACTAAACAAACAATAAATTTATTTCTAAACCTAAAAACAAATGCAGAACAAAGGTCTTATTAAATTCGTCGCGATTGTTTTGGCAATTGCGTGTGCTTATCAGCTTTCGTTCACTGTAGTTTCGGCAAGGGTGGAGAAAAAGGCAGAGAAATATGCCCAGGAGCAGGTTGCTGCTACCACCATCACCGAGGCTATGCTGGCCAAAGCAGGTATGAGCGAAGAGGCTTACCGCGAGAATCTCCTCGTGAAGAAGGAGCAGCAGTACCTCGACAGCGTCAAATCCAAACCCGTATTCAACGTACTCGTTAAGAAGTTCACCTACGCAGAGGTGAAAGAGAAAGAGCTTAACCTCGGTCTCGACCTCCGCGGCGGTATGAACGTTATGCTCGAGATTGCCGTTGAGGATGTTGTGGTTGCTCTCTCCAACAACTCTACCGATCCCATCTTCCTCGCAGCTGTGGAGGAGGCAAAGGCAGAGGCTAAGAACTCGCAGAGCGACTTCATCACCCTCTTTGCAAAGGCATACGAGAAACAGTCCAACGGCGCACCCCTGGCTCTGATTTTCAACAACCAGGTGATGAAGGACAAAGTGAACCTCAACAGCACCAACGCAGAGGTTATCAACGTTCTTCGTGAGGAGTCCGAGAGCGCTATCGCCAACTCCTACAACGTTCTCCGCAGCCGTATCGACCGCTTTGGTGTGGCTCAGCCCAACATCCAGCGCCTCGAGAACTCGGGTCGCATCCTCGTGGAGCTCCCCGGCGTGAAGGAGCCCGAGCGCGTGCGTAAACTCCTCCAGGGTACCGCTTCGCTCGAGTTCTGGGCTACCTACAACAACGACGAGATCCTTCCCCAGCTCCAGCGCGCAAACAACATCCTCAGGAACCTCGGTGACTCCGGCGTTGAGGTTGTTGCAGAGCAGAAAGCTGCCGAGGGTGACCTCGTGGCAGAGCTCGAGGGCGCAGAGGCAAATGCCGACGCAGAGTTGGCTGCCTACAGGAAGAACAACCCCCTCTTCGCTAAACTCTCCCCCGCAGTGGATATGACCGGTCGCGCCTACGCAGGCCCCGTTGTTGGTCACGCTATGACCTATGATATGGAGGCTGTGGAGGAGATGCTGGCTATGCCCCAGGTGAAGGCTGTCCTCAATAGCGACGTTCGCTTTATGTGGAGCGCCAAGGCTATCGACGAGGCCGGTACCGTCTATGAGCTCTACGCCATCAAGGCCGACAGCCGCGATGGTAAGGCTCCCCTGGATGGTGGCTCGGTTGTAGACGCTTCGCCCCAGTACTCGCAGAATGGCGGCTCGGCAGAGGTTGATATGGTTATGAACACCGCAGGTGCAAACGTGTGGGCTCGTATGACCAAAGCCAACATCGGCAAGAGCATCGCTATCGTTCTCGATGGCGTGGTTTACTCCGCTCCCACCGTTCAGAACGAGATCACCGGTGGTCGCTCGGCCATCACCGGCAACTTCACCATCAACGAGGCTACCGACCTTGCAAACGTGCTCAAATCGGGTAAACTCCCCGCTCCCGCACGCATCATTCAGGATACCGTGGTTGGTCCTTCGCTGGGTGCAGAGAGTATCAACGCTTCGCTCATCTCGTTCGTTATCGCCTTCTTCCTCGTGCTCATCTATATGATCTTCTTCTATAATGGCGCAGGTGTTGTGGCAAGCATCGCTCTGATTTGCAACGTATTCTTCCTCTTCGGTGTTCTCGCATCGTTCGGTGCAGTCCTCACCCTCCCCGGTATCGCAGGTATCGTGCTGACTCTCGGTATGGCTGTGGATGCAAACGTTATTATCTACGAGCGTGTTAAGGAGGAGCTCTGGGCAGGTAAGGGCCTCAGCCTCGCAATCTCCGAGGGTTACAAGAACGCTATGAGCGCAATTATCGACTCCAACATCACCACCATCATCACCGGTATCGTGCTGTTCGTGTTTGGTACAGGTCCCGTTCAGGGCTTCGCAACTACCCTGATTATCGGTATCCTCACCTCGCTCTTCACCTCGCTCTTCATCACCCGCATCATCATTGAGAACCGCGTGGCTAAGGGTAAGAACGTGACCTTCTCGAACAAAGCTACCGAGAAGTTCCTTGCCAATACCAAGGTTAACTTCATCGGCGTTCGCAAGGTGTCCTACATCGTATCGCTCGTGCTCGTTGTTCTCTCGGTTGTGTCGCTCTCGACCCGCGGTTTGAACTACGGCGTAGACTTCTCGGGTGGTCGCACCTTCGTTGTACGCTTCGATCAGGCTGTTACTGCCGACGAGGTTCGTGAGGGTCTCCAGGTGGTATTCGACGCCGCAGAGGGCGATGCCAACGAGAAATCGTTTGAGGTTAAGCAGTATG
The DNA here is from genome assembly GCA_017390585.1 of Tidjanibacter sp. Lineage (GTDB taxonomy): Bacteria > Bacteroidota > Bacteroidia > Bacteroidales > Rikenellaceae > Tidjanibacter. Next base: position 10,880 of record JAFPBB010000054.1, read on the forward strand.
GCGACGACAGCCAGATGCGTATCGTAACCCAGTATCTCCACGCTGATCAGAGCGACGACGCAACCGCAAAGGTTGAGGCTCTGCTCTATGAGGGTGTTAAGGGTCTCTACACCACCGATATCACTCTGACTGAGTTCACCTCCACCGCTACCAACCCCAACGGTATCATCCAGGCCGATATGGTAGGCCCCAGCGTTGCAAGCGACATCACCCGCGGTGCATTCATCTCGGTGTTCTTCGCACTCATCGCCATCGGTCTCTACATCATCATCCGCTTTAGGAAGTGGCAGTGGGGTGCAGGTTCGGTTGTGGCTCTCGCACACGACGCCTTCCTCACCTTGGGTATCTTCTCGCTGTTGCACGGTCTGTTGCCCTTCAACCTCGAGATCGACCAGTCGTTCATCGCAGCTATTCTGACCATCATCGGTTACTCGATCAACGATAAGGTGGTTATCTTCGACCGTATCCGTGAGTTCACCACTCTCTATCCCAAGCGCGACCTCAAGGAGACCATCAACGCAGCTGTGAACACCACTCTGGCTCGTACCATCAACACCTCGGGTACCACTCTGGTTACTCTGTTGGCAATCTTCCTCTTTGGTGGTGCTGTTATCCGTGGCTTCGTATTCGCACTGATGTTTGGTGTGATTATCGGTACTCTCTCTTCGATTTTCATTGCAACCCCCGTTGCATACGACCTGATGACCAAGCAGGAGAGGAAAGAGGCCAAGAAGGCTAAATAGTTTGGCTTGTAGCAAATTTTTAGATAAGTTTCTCGGAGGGGTGGGGCAATGGTTCCACCCCTCTATTTTATGTTAAATCGCATCTCGCTGGTGAATTTTGCACCAATCTTCAGAGAGCGAGCTCCTCATTTACACACGGTAAACTGCGGGCTTGCTCCTTTGCTTGGCACAAAATTCCCTCAGCGATATGCGATTTTCTTTTGCGATGGGCTATGAGGCCGAGCAAGGTCTACACTAAAAGTTTTTGGTGAAGCTTATTGACAAAAAGCTTCGTTATTCTTTTTTGCGCGACTGCCGTCGCTGTTTGTTTTGCGACTTTTTATAAAAAGTCGCCCAAAAATTTTTGTCGAGATACTTCGTATCTCTTCATCGCCTCTACCCATTTACACACGCCCCCGGCACTCCGTGCCACCCCCTCTAACTTAGAGGGGGAATTTTGAGGGTGTGCATCTCCTCTAATTCAAAATGCAAAATTCAAAATTCAAAATTAGCCTGCGGCAGACCATTGCTAAAAAGTGCAGATTATCGAGGGGAATTTTTTGCCGACAAGAAAGGGCGAGTCCGCAGCTTACTTGACGTAAGTGAGGAACTCGCCCAACGTAGGCGGTGAAAAATTCACCCGCAACCACTGAAA
>JAFPBB010000055.1 GCA_017390585.1 Tidjanibacter sp.
AACTCGTCCTCAAAAAACTCGGCTACGAGTGGAGCGACAACATCTTCCACCTCTCCTATGGTATGGTAGAGTTGCCCGAGGGTAAGATGAAATCGAGGGAGGGTACCGTTGTGGATGCCGACGACCTCATCGAAGATATGGTTGCTACGGCAAGGGAGATGAGTGCCGAGCTCGGTAAACTCGATGGCCTCTCGGCCGAGGAGCAAGACGAGATTTGCCATATGGTAGGGCTCGGTGCGCTCAAATACTTCATCCTCAAAGTGGACCCCAAGAAGACTATGCTCTTCAACCCCCGTGAGAGTATCGACTTCAACGGCAACACGGGCCCCTTCATCCAGTACACCTACGCACGTATCCGCTCGGTGTTGCGCAAGGCAGCCGAGACAGGTGTGAAGGAGAGCTGTGGCGAGGGTATTGAGTTGCTACCCGAGGAGATAGAGTTGGTTAAGTACTTGGCCGACTTCCCCCAGACGGTGTTGCAGGCAGGTGCTACCTACTCGCCCAGCGTGATTGGTGCCTATGTCTACGACCTTGCCAAGATGTACAATAGCTACTATCACGACCACTCCATTCTGCGCGAGGAGCGCGAGGAGGTTCGTAGTTTCCGTGTGGCCCTGAGTCGCCTTGTGAGCGAGGTTATCGGCAGGGGTATGAATCTTATGGGAATATTGGTTCCTGAGCGAATGTAAAAAAACGCAGATTGCGGGTGAATTTTGCACCGCACTTCGATAGGCGAGTTCCTCATTTGCGATAAGCAAACTGCGGACTCGCCTTCTTGCTTGGTACAAAATTCCCTCCGCACTTTGCGTTTTTTTGACGTCGACCGACGACCGTCAACCGTCAACCGTCGACCGACGGCATACCCCTCCGCCACTTTGTGGCACCTCCCCTACCTTAGGGGAGGAGTAATTTTCCATTTTCCATTTTCAATTTTCAATTCTTATAGGTATCTTTGTGCCAAATGCGCAAAAACGAAAAATAAACACACAGATATATGGCAGACGAAAAGATTATTTTCTCAATGGTCGGTGTGAGCAAGGTGCTCAACAACAACCGCAAAATTCTCAACAACATCTACCTATCCTTCTTCTACGGCGCCAAAATCGGCATCGTGGGTCTCAATGGCTCGGGTAAGTCGACTCTGATGAAGATCATTGCCGGCATCGACAAGAGCTTCCAGGGCGAGGTGGTATTCTCACCCGGCTACTCGGTGGGCTACCTCGAGCAGGAACCACAGCTCGACGACACCAAAACCGTGAGGGAGATTGTCGAGGAGGGTTGTGCCCACACCGTAGCTCTCCTGAAGGAGTATGAGGAGATCAACCTCAAGTTCTGCGAGCCTATGAGCGACGAGGAGATGGCAAAACTCATCGAGCGTCAGGGCGAGCTCACCGAGGCCATCGACCACGTCAACGGCTGGGAGATCGACAGTATGCTCGAGCGTGCTATGGATGCGCTCCGCTGTCCCGATTCGGACCGCTTGGTTGCCACTCTCTCGGGTGGTGAGCGCAGGCGTGTGGCACTCTGCCGACTGCTCCTCCAGGAGCCCGACGTACTCCTCCTCGACGAGCCTACCAACCACCTCGACGCCGAGAGTATCGACTGGCTCGAGCAGCACCTCAATCAGTATAAGGGTACGGTGATTGCCGTAACCCACGACCGCTACTTCCTCGACAACGTGGCAGGTTGGATTCTGGAGCTCGACCGTGGCGAGGGCATTCCTTGGAAGGGCAACTACTCCAGCTGGCTCGACCAGAAGACCACCCGTCTGGCAATGGAGGAGAAGCAGGAGAGCAAACGTCGCAAGGCCCTCGAGAGGGAGCTCGAGTGGGTGAGGATGAGCCCCAAGGCCCGCCACGCAAAGAGCAAAGCCCGTCTGGGTGCCTACGACAAGATGCTCAACGAGGATACCAAGCAGAAGGAGGAGAAACTCGAGATCTACATTCCCAACGGTCCCCGCTTGGGCAATGTGGTCATCGAAGCCCACGGCGTATCGAAAGCCTTTGGCGACAGGGTGCTCTATGAGAATCTCGACTTCGTTTTGCCCCCTGCAGGTATTGTGGGCGTGATTGGCCCCAACGGCACGGGTAAGACCACTCTGTTCCGTATGATTATGGGTCTTGAGGAGCCCACCAGCGGTTCGTTCAAGATTGGCGAGACCGTCAAGCTCGCCTACGTCGACCAGCAGCACAAGAGCATCGACCCCGAGAAGACCGTCTTTGAGGTCATCTCGCAGAATAGCGAGCTCATCAGCCTCGGCAACCGCCAAATCAATGCACGCGCCTATGTGGGTCGCTTCAACTTCAGCGGTGCCGATCAGGAGAAGAAGTGTGGCGTGCTGTCGGGAGGTGAGCGCAACCGCCTCCACTTGGCATTAGCACTCAAGGAGGAGGGCAACGTGCTGTTGCTCGATGAGCCCACCAACGACATCGACGTGAACACCCTTCGCGCACTGGAGGAGGGCTTGGAGAACTTTGCAGGTTGTGCTGTGGTTATCTCCCACGACCGTTGGTTCCTCGATAGGGTTGCCACCCACATTCTCTCGTTTGAGGACGAGGGTCAGGTGGTATTCTTTGAGGGTACCTACTCGGAGTATGAGGAGCACAAGAGGGCACAGGGTATCGACACCACACCCCACCGCGTGAAATACCGCAAACTCGTGGAAAACTAATCGCCCACAACCGCCCCACGGACTTTGGCATTGCGCCCCAAAAGATTGCCGAGCAGGGTCTACACTGAAAGTATTTAGTGCGGCCCCTTACAAAAAGGAGCAAACACCCGAGACAGCAATCATAATAGTAATATTGCATTACAATAGACAGACGCCCCCGGCACTCCGTACCACTATGCGCGAGGCCGCGCACGCAGTTGTCGACCACCCCTCCCGACCTCCCCTTTCGTAGGGGAGGAGGACACACGCCCCCGGCCTACGGCCACCCCCTCTAACTTAGAGGGGGAATAATTGGAGGGGAAGAGCCACAGCCCTCTAACTTAGAGGGGGAGTATTTGGAGGGGAAATCCCTCTCTTTAATTAGAGGGGGAGTATTAGAGAAAGTATATTGGGGTAATGCGCCGAAGGCCAATAAAATTTTGAATTTTGAATTTTGAATTAAGGGACACACACCACCCACAAAATTCCCCCTCTAAGTTAGAGGGGGTGCCCGAAGGGCGGGGGCGTGTGTAGAGGGTAGACACGGATAAAGAGATACGCAGTATCTCGAGAGAAATTTTTGGGCGACTTTTTAGTAAAAAGTCGCAAAACAAACCGCGACGATAGTCGCAAAGAGATTAACTTCAGAAAGTTAGACACAAAAAGATATGGCACAGAAACCATCCATCCCCAAGGGAACACGCGACTTCTCCCCCGTGGAGATG
>JAFPBB010000056.1 GCA_017390585.1 Tidjanibacter sp.
GAGGTTCCTATCGGGCACAAAGAGTATGGGCTGCTCCTTGGGGAGCGACTCCACAATTTGGAGCGCATTGGAGGAGGTGCAGCAGATATCCGTCAGGGCCTTCACCTCCACCGATGTGTTCACATAGGAGACCACGAGGTGGTCGGGGTGACACTCTCGGGCCTTGCGGAGCTCCTCGGCGTCGCACGAGTCGGCCAGCGAGCACCCCGCCTCCGACACTGGCAGCAGCACCTTCTTGGAGGGCGAGAGCACCTTGGCGGTCTCGGCCATAAAGCGCACGCCGGCAAAGAGGATGATGTCGGCATCGGCCACAGCGGCCTTTTGCGAGAGTGCAAGGCTGTCGCCCACAAAGTCGGCCACCTGCTGGACCTCGGCATTGGTGTAGTAGTGTGCGAGAATGATGGCTCTCTTCTCACTCTTGAGTCTCTGGATTTCGTCGCGTATGCTCATCTCTCTCCTCCCCAAAATTTATTTTTAATATTATATTTCTTTCTTTATAAATTAATATAAAAATATATAATAACAATAATAAACGCTGTTGAAAATGTTGGTAACTCGGGCTGGGCCGAAGGGGTTGCCAACTTATTAGAATTTTTCCTCCGAGGGGGAGGTGTATATCTCACGAAAATGAGAGAGTTGCGATAGTTTTCAACAGCGTGTGGAAAACCTTTTCAACATATCAACACCTCCGAAGTGTGAACAATTGGCCCGAAAAAGCTGTTAGAAAAAAGATGAGCATTTTTAACTCTTTTTTCTTGCATTTTCGTAAGGAGTCTGGCTTATACGGAAGTTGCCGAAATCCAAATTTTCAACCCCTCGAAAAGTTAAAAACAATCAACAGTTTATCATCGGCTTACTAACAGCTTTTTGTCACCTTTTCAACAACCTTTCGACATATCTCGGCGTAGAATTTCTCCTCCTCCGAACTGCCCAACGCTACGGGGGTGCCGGCGTCGCTATTCTCCGCAATTGATTGAATAAGAGGTATTTCGCCCAAGAAGTCGACGCCCTCCTTCTCCGCCATCTCGCGGGCACCGCCACGTCCGAAGATGTAGTAGCGGCTACCGGGCAACTCCGCAGGCGAGAAGTAGGCCATATTTTCAACAACGCCCAGCACGGGAACCCCAATGCCCTCAGTCTCAAACATCTTCATTCCGCGCACCACGTCGGCAGTGGCCACCTTCTGGGGGGTGCTGACGATGATGGCTCCCGTGAGCGAGAGGTTTTCGGCCACGGAGATCTGCACATCGCCCGTGCCGGGAGGCATATCTATCAACAAAAAGTCTAACTCTCCCCAAAGTGTTTGGTTGATAAGTTGTTTGAGTGCGTTGGTGGCCATCGGACCCCTCCAAATCAGGGCATCCTCGCTGCCAATGTAGAAGCCTATGGAGTTCACTTTCACGCCACACGACTCGGCGGGGGCGATGTAGTCGAGGCCATCGACCTGCTCGGCCCAGGGCTCGAAATCCTCCACGCCAAAGAGTTTGGGCTGCGAGGGGCCGTAGATGTCGGCGTCGAGCACACCCACCTTGTAGCCCATCTTGGCCAGCGACACGGCAATGTTGGCCGTAACGGTCGACTTGCCCACGCCGCCCTTGCCCGAGGCAACGGCTATGATCTGCTTCACATCCTTCATACCCTCGTGCTGGCGGGGCTTGGGGGCCTCTTCGCCCTCGCGGATGAGGATCTCCACATCGGCACCCTCGGCTGCGGCCTCAATGGCGAGTTTGGAGCGCATTGCGATGCTCTTTGCAAAGGGGTCGCGGCGGCGACGGAAGACGAGGGTGAGGTGGATTTTGCCATCCTCGTGGATGGTCACTTCCTGGAGGTTTTGTCCCTCCACTATGTTTTGTCCCGTTTCGGGGTGGTTGATTCCTCGGAGAATCTCCACGATCTCTTCTCTTGTAATCATTCTTTTATTTTGCTCTATGGTGGCATTTATTTTTGTGGTTTGGAGAAACTATTGTATAGTTTCTTTTGCAAATATATGGTTTCTTTGCGGTAAAAAACATATCTTTGTACTACAAAACATCAAATTTTCAATATATGAAGGGATTTTTTAAGACTTTTTTTGCAGTTCTGCTTGCCCTTGTGGTGGTTTCTTTGCTGCCCATAGTTATACTCATAGGTCTTGCCGGAACTATCGAGCCCAAGACTACCGTCGTAGCCCCCGGCTCCGTGTTGGTTATCAACCTCGATGAGAACATCACCGACTCTCCCCGTGTGCCCACCTTTGCTGCTGCGGGTGGAGGTTCCTTTGAGATGGTGGGCACGCTCACCATACTCGACATTATGGAGGCGCTGGAGAGCGCTGCCACCGACCCCAATATTGAGGCTGTGCTCATCCACCTGAACGGAGGTGGTGCCATCGAGTCCACCGCCCAGAGCGAGGAGTTGCGCTCGTTGTTGGCCGAGTTCAAGGCCACCTCGGGCAAGCGCATCTTTGCCTATGGCGAGGTCTTCACCCAGGGAGGCTATTGGATCGCCTCGGTGGCCGACGAGATCTACCTCAACCCCGCCGGTTCGCTTGAGTGGAAGGGCTTGGCTTCGCAGTCCATCTTCTTCAAGGGCGCCATCGACAAGCTCGGCTTGGATGTGCAGATTATGCGCCACGGCACCTATAAGTCTGCCGTTGAGCCCTATATGCTCACCCAGATGAGCCCTGCCAACCGCCAACAGAGCGAGGCTATGGTCAACTCCATCTGGGAGACCATCCTCTCCGACATTGCCACCTCGCGCAATCTCTCGCCCTACTATCTCCACCAGCACGCCGCACTCCTGTCGCTCTCCTCGCCCGAGAAGGCTGTGGAGTTGGGCTTCATCGACGGACTCAAGTATGAGGACGAGGTGGAGAAGGCCATTGCTGCCCATCTCGGCAAGGAGGAGTTTGAGCGCGTGACCTTGGGTGAGTACTGCGCCACCGTTGTGCCCACCAAAATTTCCGCCAACAAGGTTGCCATCATCTATGCCGATGGCCAGATTATCGACGGCGAGGGTGGCGAGGGCATCGTGGGTGGTGCCACCACCGTTGAGCAGATTGTCCGTGCCAGGGAAGACGAGGGTGTGAAGGCTGTGGTTCTGAGGATCAACTCGCCCGGCGGTAGCGCCTTGGCTTCGGAGGTTATGTGGCGCGAGCTCAAGTTGTTGGCCGAGGAGAAACCCATTGTGGTGTCGATGTCGGGCTATGCTGCTTCGGGTGGCTACTACATCTCCACTCCTGCGGTACATATCGTCAGCAACCGCACCACACTCACGGGCTCCATTGGTGTCTTCGGTGTGATGTTCAGCGGCGAGAAGGTGCTGCGCGACAAGTTGGGCATCACCGTGGATGTGGCCAAGACCGCACCCCACGCCGATATGGGCACCCTCTTCCGCCCCCTCAGCTTCGAGGAGCAGGGCTTTATGCAGCGCTCGGTGGAGGATGTCTACGGTGTCTTTGTGGGCCACGTTGCCGAGGGTAGGTCGATGACTCCCGAGGCGGTTGACGCCATTGGTCAGGGCCGCGTTTGGAGCGGCGTGGATGCCGAGAAGATTGGCCTCGTGGACGAGTTTGGCGGCCTGAAGAGGGCGTTGGCAGTGGCTGCCGAGAAGGCTTCGCTCGGCGAGGATTGGAGGGTTGTGGAGATTCTCCCCGAGGAGAGCGAGCTCACCGCACTTCTCAACACCCTTTCGACCATCGGCACCCAGCGTCTTTCGCCCGAGGCTGCGGTCCTTGCGAGAACCATCGAGACGGTGGACCGAATGGTGGAGGGAGGCTCCTCCATTCAGGCCCGAATCCCCTATGACATAGTGATTTACTAATCGCAATATTACTCGAGGGGGTGGATGTTCCCACCCCCTCTTTTTTACTCACAAACCACCATCTTTTGGCCGTGGAAAAACTCTTTCTCATCGACGCCTACGCGCAGATTTTTCGCGCCTACTACGCCTTTGCGGGTAGGCCTATGCGCAACCGCGAGGGGCTCAACACCTCGCCCATATTCGGTTTTGTGAAGTTTGTGCGCGACATCATCATCAACGAGCGTCCCCACTGCCTCGGTGTCGCCTTCGACCCCAAGGGGGGCAACTTCCGCAACCGACTCTTCCCCGACTACAAGGCCAATCGTGCCGAGACCCCCGAGGATATCATCGCCGCCGTCCCCTACATCAAGGAGTTCCTGCGCGCGATGAACATCCCCATCCTCGAGGTGGCCGACTACGAGGCCGACGACGTCATCGGCACCATTGCCCACAAGGCTGCCGCGGCGGGCTATGAGGTCTTTATGGTCACCCCCGACAAGGACTTCGGCCAGCTTGTGGCACCCCACATCAGCATCTACAAGCAGCGCAAGGGTGGCGAAGGCGTGGAGGTCCTCGGCCCGGCAGAGATACGCGACCACTACGGCTTCGACGACCCCCGCAAGGTGATCGACATCCTCGCTCTGTGGGGCGATGCGGCCGACAACATCCCCGGCGTCAAGGGCATCGGTGAGAAGGGAGCCATCAAGCTCGTCAATGAGATAGGTACGGTGGAGGAGATCCTCGACAACCTCGACAGACTCAAGGGCAAACAGCGCGAGAATGTGGAGGCCGGAGCGGAGCAATTGCGCCTCTCGAAGCAGTTGGCAACCATTGCGCTCGACGCTCCCATCGACTTTGTTCCGAGTGAGTTGGCCGTAACGGCACCCAACTGCGAAGCCCTACGCGAGATCTACCGCAAGCTCGACTTTAATATGTTCCTCCGCGAGATGGAGACGGGCACCTTCTCGCCCTTCAACAACTCCGTATGCCCCGAGTCGGCAGCCGTGGCCCAGAGTGTGCCACAACCCGCTGTTGCACCTGCGCTCGACCTCTTTGGTAACCCCGTTGCCACCGCGCCCAAGGGTGGGGGAGCCTCGGCTGTGGAGAGCCCGCAGGCGGACCTCTTCTCCCAGCCCGCATCGCTCTACGCCACCATCGACTCCGTGGAGCACACCTACACCCTCTGCAACACCCCCGAGCTCCTCGCCGAGGCCATCACAACCCTCTCCGCGGCCCCTCTGCTCGCGCTCGACACGGAGACCAGCGGACTCGACTACCACTCCGACCACATCGTGGGCATAGGTCTGGCCGCCGAGCCCCACAAGGCCTTCTATGTGCCCACCTCCCTGCCGGGAGCGCTCGAGGCACTCCGTCCGTTGCTCGAGAATCCCGCCACAATGAAGGTGGGTCAGAACATCAAGTTCGACCTCCAGATGCTCCGCGCCGCGGGTGTGGAGTTGGGAGGCAAACTCCTCGACACGATGGTTATGCACTACCTCGTCGACCCCGACGGACGACACTCTATGAACCACCTTGCCCGCACCCTCCTCGGCTACAACCCCATAGAAATCGAGAGCCTCATTGGACGTGGCTCGAAGCAACTCTCTATGGATCGTGTGGCTGTGGAGCTTGTGGCTCCCTACTGCTGCGAGGATGTGGACATCACCCTCCAGCTCTACCACACCCTGCTCCCAATGCTCCGCAGTGCCGAGGCGATGGAGCTCTACGACACCATCGAGGAGCCGCTCATCCGCGTGCTGGCCGATATGGAGTGGGAGGGCGTGAGGGTCGACACCGTGGCGCTGGCCAACTATAGCAGGGAGCTCTCCGCCCGACTCACCGAGCTCGAGAGCCAAATTCGCACCCTCGCAGGCGACCCCGCGCTCAACATCAACTCCTCGCGCCAACTCGGCATAGCCCTCTTTGAGCAGCTGCGTATCGACCCCAAGCCCAAGCGCACCAAGACCAAGCAGTATAGCACCGAGGAGGAGTATCTCACCTTCCTCGCCGACCGCCACCCCATCGTGCCGCTCATCCTCGAGTATAGGGGTATGAAGAAGCTGCTGTCGACCTATGTCGACGCGCTTCCACAGCTGGTCAATCCCGCCACGGGCAAGATTCACACCTCCTATAATCAGGCGGTTGCGGCCACGGGTCGCCTCTCGTCTGCCAATCCCAATCTCCAGAATATCCCCATCCGCGAGGCCCTCGGTCGACCCATCCGCAGTGCCTTCACAGCCTCCGACGCCGACCACATCCTCGTGGCAGCCGACTACTCGCAGGTGGAGCTCCGACTTATGGCCCACGCCAGCGGCGACGAGGCTATGGTGGCGGCCTTCCGCTCGGGCGAGGACATCCACCGCGACACCGCAGCGCGACTCTTCCACACACCCCTCGAGGAGGTGACTCCCGAGCAGCGTCGACGTGCCAAAACTGCCAACTTCGGCATCATCTACGGCATCTCCGCCTTCGGACTGCGCCAGCGTATGGATGGCGAGATATCTATGGGCGAGGCCAAGGAGATCATCGAGGGCTACTTCGACTCCTACCCCGGCGTCAAGGCCTACATCGACAACACCATCCGTGAGGCCAAAAACTGTGGCTGCGTCACCACCATCTTTGGCCGCAAGCGCTATCTCCCCGACATCAACTCCTCCAATGCCAACGTGCGCTCCCTGGCCGAGCGCAACGCCATCAACGCACCCCTGCAAGGCTCCGCGGCGGACATCATAAAGATCGCTATGGCCACCGTCTCGAGGCGCTTTGCCGAGGAGGGACTCCGCTCGAAGTTGATCCTGCAGGTCCACGATGAGCTCATTGTCGATGCGCTTCGCAGTGAGGAGGAGCGCGTGGTGGCAATCCTGCGCGAAGCTATGGAGGGAGCTGCACAACTGCTTGTGCCTCTGACTGTTGATGTTGGGCGTGGCGAGAATTGGCTCGAGGCCCACTAACCCCTCCCTCGGTCTTTTTCTCACCTCTCCATCACGATTATTTACCCCTGAATATTCACCATTTCAACCCAAATCAAAACACCCCCCCTATGAGAGCTCTCATCCAACGTGTGACCCACGCATCGGTCACCATCGACGGCACCGAGGTTGCCGCCATCGGCCACGGCCTGCTCATTCTGCTCGGTGTAGCCACCGACGATGGCGAGGCCGACGTCGACTACCTCGTGCGTAAAACCTCGCAACTCCGCATCTTCGACGACGAAAACGGGGTTATGAACCTCGATGTGCGTCAGGTGGATGGCGAGGCGCTTGTGGTGAGTCAGTTCACCCTTCAGGCCGCCACCCGCAAGGGCAATCGCCCCAGCTACATCAATGCTGCGGGCGAGGCGGTGGCTGTGCCTCTCTACGAGTCTTTCAAGGCGAAGCTTGCTGCCGCACTTGGCAAGGCGGTTCCTTCGGGTCGCTTTGGTGCCGATATGAAGGTTTCGCTGCTCAACGACGGCCCCGTGACCATCTGGCTGGACAGCAGAGCGTGAGAATTCAAAATTCAAAATTCAAAATTGGGGCCTTCGGCGCTCGGCCTTAAATGGGTAGAGCAAAGTCTACACTAAAAGTTTTTGGTGAAGCTTTTTACAAAAAGCTTCGAAGAGGAAGTAATTTTGAATTTTGCATTACAAAAAGACACACGCCCCCGCCTTTCAGGCACCCCCTCTAACTTAGAGGGGGAGTTAATAGGGAGCAGACGATTTTGCCATCCTCCTCAGACTCAGAGGGGGAGTAATAGGAGGAGTATATTGGGGTAGCTCGCCGAAGGCTAAATAATTTTGCATTTTGAATTTTGCATTTTGAATTAAAGGAAACGCCCCACCCCAAATTCCCCCTCTAAGTTAGAGGGGGTGTCACGAAGTGACGGGGGCGTGTGTAAAGGGTAGAGGCGATGAAGAGATACGAAGTATCTCGAGGAAAATTTTTGGGCGACTTTTTATAAAAAGTCGCAGAA
>JAFPBB010000057.1 GCA_017390585.1 Tidjanibacter sp.
CGAGCGTTTTTGCAACCGTTACAACATCGTTGTGAGGCACTTCCACAACAAACTCCACATCGTTGTAGCCCTCGGCAGAGAGCCTAATGCGGTGGGTGCCCACAAGCAGTTGGACTATATTGGGACTTGTGCCCACAGCCTTGCCGTCGACAGTGATATTGCACATCTCGGGGGTGGTCTGCACCTCCAGCGCACCCCACATAGCCACGGGTGCACCCACTCGGCAGGTGGTCCGCTCACCCTCGGCCACATCCACAACTGCGCTCTGCGACTTATGGCCCGCCCTGCGAGCCTCCACAATATGTTGCGAGAGCGACCCTACGCGCCCCGTCCAACGTCCCTTGCCCTTATACTCTTCGTCTATCCAGATCTCGGCCTCGGGGTCGTCGCACACACACTCCACAAGGCCAAACTGCGGCCGTAGGTCGAAGTGGAACTTCTCCACACCTCCCTCTCCCGCAATCGCAACACGTTGGCGCATAGGATAGTAGTCCTGGGCAACAACTCGCAGTTCCACCTCGCCGCGGCCATATCTCTCCTCACTCTTCCACGGGGTGGTGCCCACCTCGCGTCCATCGACGTAGAGTTGTGCTCCCTCGGGGTCGGAGGTGATATGGAGGTAGCCGAAGGCGGGCTTGAGCTCCACGCGGAGGTCGCCGAGGCCGGCCTTCACCTCCACCACTCCCTCCACGCTCTCATAGAGGGGGTGCTCTATTTTATAATAATAGGTCTCGTAGTTGAGTCGGAGGGTGAAGAGTTTGCCCGAGAGGCTCTTGGTGTGCATCTCGCACTCGGGAGTCCTGCCGAGCGAGACCACAGCCCCCTCAACGTTGAGCAGAATCTTCAAGAAAGCGACATCCAAAACGGCGTTCTGCACCGTCTCGAAGGTGGCGTCGGTGTGGAGCGTGATACGGTAGACCACACCCTCCTTGAGCCTCACGGGCACGGGTGGCGGAGTGGTGTAGCCGCTGCACGAGAAGTTGAGGTTCTTCACCTGGGCAGGCACCCAGAACCATATCTCGCCATTGTCGCGCTCCTCCCTATCGGTCACGCCGAGTCCACCCACCTCAAGGACAAGTTCGTTTTTGAGGGGGTTGGTGGGGGTGACCTTTATGAGGGCACAGAGTTGGTCATTCTGGTCCAAACGGCTGTGGTAGACACGCGCATCAAGGTCGGAGGTATCCTCCGTGGGCTCTGCTTTCACACTCATAGTGAGCCCCTGCGCCGAGGCCCCAAACGTAAGCCCCAGCAGCAACGCACACGCTGCTATAATGCTTCTGTAATTCATACTCTCTCAACTCTATCAAATCTCGCCACGCGGCTAAAAGTCGCCCGGGGAGAAGATGCCAAAATTGGGGTCGGGCTCGGGTTGCCACGTCCTGACGTGGATAATGGGTTTGCGGTAGTCCTCGACGTCGAAGAGGAGCGTGAGGTAGCCCGTGTCGCCATAGTTCGACGAGTAGTAGTCCTGCTTGACCTCCAGGAAATAGATCTGCTTATCGCCCCTATTCATCTTCGACACCCTCAGGGTCGAAAACCTCAGGTTGATATACTCATTGGCAGCGAAGTTGCGCTTGAGGTTGCCCATATACTCCTCCTTTGTCTGGCGGTTGTACTCGATATACTGACGGTTCTGGAGGTTAATCTGATTCTCGATGGTAGTGGGGCGCACCACCCTACCCGTGATGATGAGCGCATCCTCCGAGAAGACCGACTGCAAATAGTCGAGGCGCTCGAGCGCAAAGGCCGTCTTGTAGTTCTCCAAGAAGTTGATAATCACCATCTTCGCGCCGTCGCTCCACTGCTTCTTCGAGGTTATTCCCTCGAGCGAAGTGCGCTCCAAGCCAAACTGCAAGGAGGAAATCTTGCCCGACCCATCGAACTCGAAGACCACGTTTTCCACAAACTTCTTATTCCCCGGGAAGGAGAACTGCATTGGGATACTGCGGCAATAGACCCCCTCGGCAAAGGCCATCACATCCATATCTGCCGTAGCGTCCGCGCCCTCGCGCACAAGCGTGCGCGCACGGCCATATTTGAGCAGACGCGAGTAGATGCCATAGCCCTCGGGGGTGAAGCAATCGCGCACAGCCTCGTAGTCGCGCCTCTGGATGGCAGCAACCACCTTGCCCACCGTTTGAGTATAGCGACTCTTGTCGGAGACCGTAGCAAGTTCAAAGGCGTCGACAACGCCCGCACCACCCTCGGTGCCAATGGTGGCCACCTTCTCCTCCACCTCTCGGCTCACATTATTCACCTTCGAGGAGGTTCGGCGGTGGGAGGCACTCTCTTTGGTCGGTTTGGCCGACTGCTTGGCGGCCTTGGTCTCTTTCAACGAGATGCCGTTTTTGTAGGCCTCCTTGTAGGAGATGGGGGTGATGAAATCGGAGATGGCACGCAGGTCGCTGTCGATGTGCATCTCGTCCTCGTAGGCATACTCGATGCGGACATTAATCGACTTCACCTCGGCATTGGCCCTCAACTCAATGGCTCCAAGTCCATCCTTTGCCCTGACGGTGCTACTCCAATCAATGCCATCCCAATAGGTGTAGTCGAGGGCAGTCACAGGCTCACCTCCGGAGGTGAGATGGAGAGTGGCCAGAGTGCCATCCTCGGAGGCATAACCACCAAAGGAGAACTCAAGCGAGTCGAGAATGGATTTGATGCGGATGGGGACCCACAACACCACCCTACTCGGGCCATCGGGCGTGTCGCACTGCAACTCACCCGGATAGAGGAGCGTGTTGGTCAGAATCTGCGCCCAATAGTAGTGCTTCAGGGCCATATCATACTTGCGCTCCTTTTCGGCCTGCTCCGCGATTCTTATCATCTCGAGGATCTTCTGCTCCCTTGCCTCGAAGGTGCGGTCTATCTCCTCTTTGTGAACATAGCGAAGGATGCGGTAGGTCTCGGGCCCATTTTCGAGCACAAGTCGGCTACACTTGGTGAGCGTGGTGGATGAGTAGGTGTTGATGAGGTCGTCGGTGATGGTGGAGACCTCGTTGTTGCCATTTGTCTTGGTTGCTTGTCGTCGGATGTCGATCTGCGATTTGACGGCCACAAAGAGCTGGTCGGAGATGAGGGCAACGGCACGGTTGTCGGCCTGACTGACCGATTTGCCCACACCTTCGCCGTAGATGTAGTCGCCCGAGGAGGTTATCTCGAGGTAGCTCTGTCCCCTGGAGATGAGCGGACAGAGGAGCAACACAGCCAAGGCAAGAGTGCGAAGTTCACTCTTAATCTTCATTGTCTAATGCGTGGAGTGTGATTGGGTGTAATGGAAGTCCTTAGGAATGCATAAAGAGCCGCCGCCCACACGGAGCAGCGGCCCGCCGTAGGTCGCGAGAGCCTATTTGTTGCCGAGCTGCTCCTCCATAAAGGCGAGGAACTCGTCGCGGCTGAACTCAATTTCGGCAGCCTCGTCCTCGCTGATGAGATCCTGCACTTTTGAGTTGTTGGCGAGGTATTTTGCCACCGTTTTAGCGTCGGCCTCCACGCAGGTGAAGTACTCGACCTCGCCATTGGGATGGTCGACGATGGAGTATTTCACAGCCCTTGCGCCGGAGATGGCCTGCTCACAGAGCTGAACAATTACATCCTTATCCTCGGCACCTTTTTCTTTCTTGGTGCTCGACTCCTGCATAGTTACGGAGGATTTTGCCTTCCTATCGCGGAAGACGCGAAGGCCGGACTCCACCTGTGCGGCGATATTCTCGGCGAGGTTTGAGCGAGCGATGGCGGTGGAGAAACGCTGCGCCTCGAACTCTTCGATGTCGCGGTAGGAACCCACAGCTCTCAGCACACCTGCAGGAGCTGCCAAAGCATACTCCTGTGCTTCGTTCAGGTCCCTTGTTGTGGAGCGATTGGAGGATGCGGTGGTTGCGGGTTTGAGCAGCGAGCAGGATACTGCGAGGGCAGCCACAGCCACTGCGATAACAAGTTTGGCAAAGTTTTTCATAGTAGTATTTGTTTGATAGTTAATAGTTGCAATATTGCACACTACAAATTTATGACTTTTTGTGGAACTATCCAACAAATCCCACGACAATAGTTCTCATTGCCCCGCCACCGCCTTTCCTCTGGGGGCCAACTACGACAGAGAGGGGCATCCGCGTGGATGCCCCTCTCCGAGGTAATGAATCGCAAAACTCTACTCCGCAGGGAGAGCAACGATCTCTATCGTTTCCTCATCATATTGCGCGAGATTATTATAATAGTTCCAATAATACTCCTCGGGAACATAGATTTTGCAATCCGAAACTCCGTAGAAAACATCCGTACCAAAGCTCGGCACATCACAATGGAAATAGATTTCCCTCAGAGATTTGCAATCATAAAATGCGAGATCCCCAATGTAGCCTACACTTGTGATGTCGACTCTCTCAACAGAAGAATTCGAGAAAGCATTCGCTTCAATCGTTGATAATTCACTGGGAAGAATCACGCTTTTGATATTCTCCCTGAAATCGCTGTGGATAGACTCACCACCGATACCGATGTTGTAGATATTGTTAGCGAAGGTGAGGAATCCCATACCCAACTCCTCGTTCCATTCGTTGGACTCCACCGACTGATAACCTCCTCCACCAAAATCACTTGCATTTATATATTGAATTTGCCAATCGGCGGTGTACCAAATCTCGTTGGTAGCCACAGGAGTCTCCTCAATGGTAAACTTGCTCCAGCCCTCGGCGGCCTTGTAGGCAGCTGCACGGCCGTAGGGGACATAGACTGTCATCGACTCCGCACCCACAAACGACTCGGTGAGCGTGGGGGGAACAAGAGCTCGACAGTAGACAGCCTCGAGGCTTGGGCACTCGTTGAACGAGCCCGAAATGGTCTGCACACCGCGGGGTATTGTGATGGTGCGGAGTGCGGAGTTGGAACCACCCACGGAGTTCAGGGCAGTGAGTTCGCTGCTACCAAACGTGATCTCCTCGAGGGTCTTGTTGCCGCATAATGAATAGGCTCCAATCTCCCTACACTTAGGGAGGTCGATTCTCTGGAGTTTGGGGTCGTAACTGAAACAGCTCACGCCAATGGTTTCAACGTTTCTCAAATCAATACTCTCCAGGTTGTCGCAATTTTGGAAATTATACTGGTCGATATTTCTGAAGTTAGAGCCGATATTCACCTCAACAAGGTTGTCGCAATCGTAGAATGCCGCCCACGCGACATCCACATCTCCCAAATAAGCAGGTGTGAAATATTGAATAGGGCTTCCCGCAGGATATGCAATACAGATATTTCTGTTATCAACATTGGTGAACAAAGTTAGTGCACTCCCTCGCAAATCATTATAAGTACCCCATAATGACCTATTAGAATATTTGCCGAGCCCGCCGATTCTTTCAAGGTTCTTGCAACCACCAAATGGGTTAAGCGCACCCATAGAGGTAACCGACGATGGAACCGAAACATCTTCGAGAGCTGTAAACATAAAAGCACCGCTGCCGATATACTCCAAGCCCTCATTGAGTTTTACACTCTCCAAAGAAGGAGACTGATAAAAAGCTTGATCACCTATCTCTTTGAGACTTGCAGGCATCTCGATGTGCTTCAATCTTGTTGTCATTTCAAATGCACCAACTCCAATAACCTCAAGCTGGCTATCGAATGGGAAGGTAATTGTCTCGAGAGTGGAGCTCTGGAATACATACTGGGCAATAACCTTGAGGCTACTTGGCACAGTTATGCTCGTAATACCCACGTTAGAAAAAGCACGCTCGTGGAAACGGCCAACATTGCCGTCGAATTTCATCACACCTTTGCCCGTAGAGGCATCCCACTCGTGGGAAACCAAATGGATCTTGTTCTCGTCATACTTGAAGATTTTGTCGGCAACAGAATCGGAAATTTTCGCGGGTGCAGTGTACCAAATCTCATTGTCGAAAGGCTGATTCAGACGCTCCTCGCTATAGATTCTGCTTGCATAGCTACTCCAGCCGCTGGCAGACTTATAGGCGTCCACCGAGGAATCGGGCACAAAAATCTTGAAGTCGGAGGAGCAGGAGGCAAACATAGTGGTACCCGCCGCAGGAGGTGTGGTCGCTTTGCTAAACACCCTCGAAAGAGTAGCACACGAATCGAACACCTTGTTTCCTATGGTAGTGACATTGGCAGGAATCTCGATCTCCTCCAACTTTTCGCACTTGTAGAATGCCAAATTGCCAATCGTCTCAAGATTCTCGGGAAGATTGATTTCTCGCAGCTCGGGACAGTAGTAGAATGCATAGTTTGCAATTTCCTTCACACTTGCAAGGGTGACACTCTGCAAGTTGGAGCAGAAACCGAAGCTATACACACCGATCTTCTCCACATTACCCAAAATGGTGATTTTCTCCAATCCCCAGCACTGATAAAACGCGTTGTCTGCAATTTTGGTAACCGACGCAGGAAGGGTAATGTTCTTAATAGCGTGCACGTTGCAGAAAGCATATTTCTTAATCTCCTTCACGCCCTCGGGAATCACAAGTTCACCCTCCACCTTCTTGCCGGCAATGTAGAGAGCACCTATATGAGGAGTGGACTCCATGTCGGTAAAATTGATATTGCACCACGCCGCCAAGTCGTCGATATAGACGGTGGGAGCTTTGTATGCACCACTTGGCGAGTAGGGATAGAATGCATAGCCACCAATAGATTTAACGCTCGAAGGAATGTTGATCTCGAGGATATTGGGACACGAGTTAAACGCATTGGTGCCGATAGATTCGATTTTGTTGCCGAGCTTCACCTTCGACAAATTGGTACAGTCCTCGAAAGTACTTTCACCAATGGCGGTAACACCATTGCCAATCTTCACTTCCGTAAGGTTCTTCGAACCTGCAAATGCAGTGCTACCCAACGACTCCACCGAGTCGGGGATGGTTATGCTCTGGAGGTTGACACTGCCCCAAAATGCATCATACTCGATGGTCTTGACACTGCTGGGGATGTTGATGGTGGTCGATACCTTATTTTTATAGAATGCACCCTTCTCAATCTTCTCAACGCCCTCGGGGATGGAGTACTCCTCAACCTCATAGCCATTGGCAAATGAGATGAAGGTCTTATCTACGATGATTGCCCTGCTATCGGGAGTGGCAAATTTGCCATAGAAGGCCTCGATAGCGGTAGCACCGTAGAATGCCCTGTCGCTAACAGCGGTAACACTTGCAGGAAGGGTGATGGTTTTGAGGTTGGTGCGCTTATAAAAGGCGCGAAGAGGAATCCTTGTAACGTCGCCGGCAAAGGTAATAATACCCATCTGCTCCTCCTCATCCCATACATTGGAGACGATATCCACGTCGAACTTATCATTGGAAAGACTCATCCAAAAGGTGTCGGGCTCAACAATCTTATTGTCGGTGGAGGTGTACCAAATCTCGTTGTTGGCGGGTTTCTTCTCGGGACCAACCACCAGAACGCCATCGATGTAGATCTTGCACAAGAACTCGCCATTGCGCTCGCCACCAATCATCTCGTCGTAGGGAGCCACAACGGGCGACTTGTATGTGGTGGGGTTGCCCTGACTATCCACCTCAGTGAAGTCGGTGTTCTCAATCTTGCAGCGGTCGATGTAGAGCTCCTGATTCTTCTTCGACGAGATGTTGCCGATGAACTTGCTATTGGAGCGCTTGGGACCATTGGTAGAGTTGACAGCATTGATCGTACAGTTCTTCACAACGCAATCCTCGATGTGGTGCTCACCATAGGGAGCAGCTTCTTCACCCTTAGCAACACCCTGGAACAGACCAATCAAACCGCCCACATTGCCACCATCGGCAAGGTTGAGCGACTCAATGGTGGTGTTCTTCACCACAACGTTCTTCATCTTGAGGGAGGACACAACGCCGTCGTGGGCCAAGACACCGGCCACCTTATTATTACCCGAAATGTGGGAGTTCTTGACCTCCACATTCTCGATAATCACATTGCCATAGGCAGTACCAATGAGAGCAGCTGCATAGAAGTCGCCACCATCCTCGGGGTACTCAACAGAGGCATTGATGATGGTGAGATCCTTCACAACTGTAGTACCGGCAACGTTGGCAATCAGAGCAGCCTGCTCCTTACCGCCGTGACGTTTGGTAATCTTGAAGTTGTTGATATGCTTGCCATTACCGTCAAACACGCCACTGAAGCGATTGTTGCCAATACCGATGGGGGTCCACTCGTGGCCACCCAAGTTGACGTTGGTCGAGAGCTTGAAAGTGTAGCCCTGCGATTCGAACTTATCATTTGCACGGGTCTCCGTGTAGGTTCCGTTCACGATGGCTGCCAACCACGCCAAGTCGGAGGCGCTGTCGATATCGTAGGTGTTGGTCTGCACATCCAGGGTGGGAACAGTCATCGACTCGCCATCCCAAATGCTCACGTTCTCGTCGGGAGTGGTGAACTGCTCCTCGATGGTCACGTCGAAGTCGGCACCATTGGTCAGGAGAGAGCCATAGACATTGGTGCGATAGTTGCGCTGCAGGGGTACGCTGTTGTAGTCATTCTCAATGAGCTTTCCGTTCACAGCCACAACCTTGAGGTTGGTGTCGAAGAGCTGTTTGCCGTCCACGAGAACGTAGTTCATTGCGAGGAACTTGTTGGAAGCACTATCCACAAAGAAATCGCCGGTGGGGATGGCATTTGCCGAATAGATGATGTCGACGTCGGCGGGCGACGACACAGTGCCACTCTCGCAGTCGAGCACCGTGGGAGCATTCATAATGGTCACCTCGCTTGTCGCAGCCACAAAGTTGAGATCCTCGGCCACGCCAAAATCGTTGGAGCCATAGTTGAGCTGAGCGAAGGGACGGGTGAGAGTAATGCTCTGGGTGTTGGCGCCATCAATCTTGAACGTATCCACGTGGGCATAGAAAGAGTCGTAGGCCTCGGTATTACCGACGATGGTCTGCTTCATCGTCATAGTTTTGGACTCCCAATTGATGGTGAACGCGCGGGTGGCCTCCTCCTTGTAGTTCTCGTTCACTGCCCAGAAGAGCACCGAATAGCTGTTGCCATCGATAAGGTCGAGAACAACAACAGCCTTGCCCTCGGCATTGATCTCGACTTGGGTACCCACCTCCATCAACGACACTCCGCCAACAATGGGTGCAACGACATCGGTATCGCCCTTGGCGGTCTCGTCGTAGACGGCATACATAAGGTGAGTGGCATTGGCGCCATCACCGTAGACACGTGTTGCGAGTTCGGGAGCATCCACGGTGAAGGTCACCTGACCGACCTTACCCTTAACGCTCTCATCCAACTCATTCACGCACGATGTTGCAAACAGAGTCGCTCCGAATGCAATCAATGATAGAAGAAGTTTTCTCATAATTTTTGAGTTTGGAAATTAAAAAATATTAGTTGAGTTTTTCGCGTCTGAAAGCACAAAAAAAGATGCCGCACTCCACCTTACGATGGGTACAGCATCTCCAATATGTAGGCACACAAACAGCCGAGGGGAAAATAGGGCTTAATTTTACCCCCCCCCCGCAATTTTGCAACTGTCTGGCTATGAATGTGTTATGCATTTAATTCGGAATATTTAATAATCACTCCGAGAGATAGGACAAATTTAGGGATAAAAGTTGGATAAAACAACAAAAAAAGAGCGCCCGACGGGGATGGGTCGGGCACTCGGAATGGCGGGTTGCGGCAGGGAGTGGGCGCACATCTTCGACACCCCAAATCCCACAGCTACAATCCTCTCTATTTGTTCTTCAGCAGATCGCGGATCTCGGTCAGGAGAACCTCCTCTTTGGTGGGCTCGGGCTCGGGAGCAGGTGCGGGAGCAGGTGCCGCTGCAGCCTCCTCGGCCTCTTTCTTCTTGGTGAGCTCCGAGAGGCGGTTGATGCCCTTAATCAGCAGGAAGATGGAGAGGGCCACAATGAGGAAGTCGAATACCTGCTGGAGGAATGCGCCATATTTCCAGAGCACAGGCTCTGCCTCGGTGCCGAGGTTGAGTGCGAGGTCGGTGAAGTTCACCTTGCCGATGAGCATACCCAGAGGAGGCATAATAACATCGTTGACAAGCGAGGTTACGATCTTACCAAAAGCGCCACCAATGATAACACCGACAGCCATATCTACAACATTACCTTTGAGCGCAAATTTCTTGAATTCGGACAAAAACGACATAATAATTTAAATTTACGGTTAGTGAATATGTGTGTTTCCTATGGCAAATATAGAGAAAAATTTTGCAAACTCTAAAGAAAAAACTAACTTTACGGTTGGCAATAGGAGTTAAAGCTCTGCCTGCCACCCTAATTACCACCTAAAACGACCTACGAATATGTTGAAAGTATCGGCCAAAAGCCACACCCTGCCCATCTCCCCCATCCGACAGCTCGTGCCACTCGCCGAAGCTGCCGCCGCAAGGGGTACACACATCTACAAACTCAATATCGGTCAGCCCGACATACACACACCCATCGAGGCAGTCAAGGCTGTGCAAGCCGTAGACGACAACATTTTCCCCTACTCCCACTCCGCAGGACTCCTGCCCTACAGGGAGAAACTCGTGGAATACTACCGCAAAAACAACATCAACCTCAGCATAGACGACGTGCTCGTGACGCTCGGCGGTACCGAGGCCGCGCAGATGGCTATGCTCATTTGTGCCAACCCCGGTGAGGAGATCCTCGTGCCCGAGCCCTTCTATGCCAACTACAACACCTTCGCCGCCAGCTACGACACCATTCTCGTGCCCGTGCCCGGCACCATCGACAACGACTTCGCACTCCCTCCCCGCGAGGAGTTCCTCAAGCGTATCACCTCTCGCACCCGTGCCATCCTCATCTGCAACCCCAACAACCCCACAGGACACCTCTACACGCGCGAAGAGATGGAGATGCTCGCCGATATGGCTGCACACTACAACCTCTACCTCATTAGCGACGAGGTCTACCGCGAGTTCTGCTACGACGGTAGCAAGCAGATTTCGGCCCTCTCGCTCAAGGGCATCGACGACAACGTTGTGGTTATCGACTCGGTGTCGAAGCGCTATAGTATGTGTGGTGTGAGGCTCGGCAACATTGTAAGTCGCAACAAGGAGGTGATGGCCGCAGCCCTCAAGCTTGCACAGGCACGTCTCTCTCCCCCCTATTTGGCACAGATTGCCGCCTCGGCAGCTATGGAGGCACCCCAGAGCTACTACGACGATGTCGTGGCCGAGTACACCTCTCGCCGCAACTGCCTCGTAGAGGAGCTCAACAAGATTCCGGGAGTCTACTGTCCCAAACCGCAGGGTGCCTTCTACACAATGGCAAAATTCCCCGTGGATGACTGCCACAAGTTTGCCTGCTGGCTCCTCTCCGATTTCTCCTATAATGGCGCCACCGTACAGCTCGCTCCCGCCTCGGGATTCTACGCCACCAAAGGCCGAGGAAAGCAGGAGGCACGCATCGCCTACGTACTCTGCAAGGAGGACCTTTTGGCTGCGTGCGAATGTCTGCGCGAGGCACTGAAGGTCTACCCCGGAAGAGTGAAATAGGATAGACAATTGTGTCGCAATACCCAGCAAAACCTCATCATTATCAACCAGATATGAAACAAATTCTCTTCGTGTGCCTCGGCAATATCTGTCGTTCTTCCGCCGCAGACGAGATTATGCGTCAGATTGTACGCCGAGCCGGTGTCGAGAGCCACTACACCATCGACTCCGCAGGCACCTATGGTGGTCACGCAGGTGAGCTTCCCGACCCCCGTATGCGTTCGGCGGGCAAGCGTCGTGGCTACAACTTCACCCATCGCAGTCGCAAGGTGCGTACCGACGATTTCGAGCAGTTCGACCTGCTGTTGGCAATGGACGACTCAGTCTATGAATCACTCAGCCGCTTGGCCCCTACTGTGGAGGCACTCCAGAGGCTCGAGAGGTTTGCCGACTACCTCCCCGCCCACTTCGGCTACGACTATGTTCCCGACCCATACTACGAGGGAGCCGAGGGATTTGAGCTTGTCCTCAATATGCTCGAAGAGGGTTGTGAGCAGCTCTTCCACCACCTCGAAAAGTAGGTGCAGAGTAGCAGAGCAAGAATAAGTCAATAGACCTAACTATCCACGTGGTAGTTAGGTCTATTTCATTTTGGAAAGCAATGCCGAGTACATATATATTATTATGTCAAAGGTGGCACAAAAATCTCAATTTACAAGAGATTAGTGATTTGGAATCCAATACAGTTGTAACCCTTGAAATCATTCAGAATTTGTGGTACTTTCGTGTGATGGGGCTTTGTTAAATTATTTAACTTGGGAATTTAGGATTGTTACACCTTTGATATAATAATATATAAATTCGAATTTACAATTCTGATATACTTCAGATGTAGGTTGCCGTTTCTAAAGCAATATAAAGTTTGTTTAAACTATGGTTGGCATTGTTCAAGCCTTTGGCTTCATATCCATTTGTATCCAAAATGTCACCTGCTTCAAAAAAAG
>JAFPBB010000058.1 GCA_017390585.1 Tidjanibacter sp.
CCAATCTTTTTGATGCCTCCTGGGCAACCAACTGTCCTACTCTGGTCACCTTGAATGCGGTCTTCTTTATGGTCTCACAGAGTACCTCGAAATTTTCTCCTCTTACATGCTCCAGCGCAGTCTTTACTACTCCGGGACCGCTTACACCAACATTGATAATAGCATCTGCTTCTGTAACACCATGGAATGCACCAGCCATAAATGGATTATCATCAGGAGCATTACAAAATACAACAAGCTTAGAACATCCTATTGAATCATTATCCTTTGTAAGTTCAGCTGTTTCCTTTATGATATCACCCATAAGTCTTACAGCATCCATATTTATACCTGTTTTTGTAGAACCTAAATTTACAGAGCTACAAACAAATTCTGTTTCTGCTAAAGCCTGTGGAATTGAACGGATAAGGAGTTCATCTGCCTTAGTCATTCCCTTTGATACCAATGCCGAATAACCACCAAGAAAATTAACGCCTACCGCCTTTCTTGCATTATCAAGAGTCTTTGCTATTGTAACAAAATCTTCAGGAGTTTTGCAGGCAGCACCGCCAATTAAAGAAATAGGAGTAACTGAAATTCTTTTATTTACGATAGGTATACCAAAATCCTTCTCAATTTCAGCACCAACAGAAACCAAATCCTTAGCTAAGGTTGTAATCTTATTGTATATTTTCTCATTTGAATATTTTTGAACGTATTTAGCTGCTTACTACTTCAAAGAACATTTCTTGTTCGTGATGACCTCGTCATCGCGCCGCTTATGTTTCAAAGCGGACTGCAAAGATGAGGACTATTTTTGAAACTTCCAAATTTTTCGCAAAAAATTTTTGAAAAATTTTTCAGATCAACTTTTCACTTAGAACTTGTTTGCCTTGTAGAGTGTGTTACTCTCTCAAAGCGGATGCAAAGGTAGTGACTTTTTTGAAACCTGCAAGCGTTTTGCCAAAAAATTTTGCACTATTTTGCAACTTTTTCGCTAACTCATTGATTATCAGCACCGCACCCAAAACACTTTTTTCACCCCTCTGAGAGGGGCGAAAACGTCTTGGTGGCAGCCCTAATAATATTATAAATATAGGTATGGTTACGCACAGAAAAAAGCAAGGGCGGGACCCAAACGGATTCCGCCCCAGAGTTATTTCGCGCCACCCTCCCCACACACCGACTACGCGCAGCATTTGTCCGCCATTGCGACGTGGCTGTGGTGCTCGGGAGGCGCTATAAATTGCTCACGCAATCAGAATTCGTAGCGCACAACGAAGGTCGTGGAGGTCGAGAGCGAGAAGCTCGTAACCGAGGTGTCGAACAGGTCGGCGAACGAGAGGGTGCAGAAATTTGCTCCCAGCGACCAACCCCGTCCCAGAGCGTAGCTCACACTACCGAGCTGAAGAGCCACATCGAAGTCGAAATTGGTGGTGTCCAAATTGGAATAGTGTCGCAGGTCGAAGCCGAGCTGGAGACCGGGAGTGTAGGTGAGCACACCGTCGACAATGGGGAGCCAATAGCGACCCACGGCATTGAGTCCATAGCGGGAGAGGTTGTTGCCAAAGTTGAAATTGAGAGTTCCCTCCACGGAGATGTCATCTGCAACAAAGTAGCCGAACTCGGGAACAATGCTCAGGTTCGACGAGCCGGTGCCTGCATTGAGCGAGAAGGAACCACCCACCCACATTTTCTGTCCGAAGGCGCTCGAAGCAAGTGCAAGCGCAAGAATAACCATACAAAATCTCTTCATAGCAAATCAAAATTTGGGGTTAATGTCATTCTATCTCTACAAACTTACAAAAATTTTGTGAAAAATCACTATGTTTGCATTAGTTTTGAAAAGCTTTGTCCCAAACTTCATACCTATATGACTCACAAAACCAATGTGACACTCGACGACATCAAGGCTCCTCTTGCCGCAGAGATGGCCGAGTATGAACTCTTCCTTCGCAATGCGCTCCACTCGGAGAGCCGATATTTCGACGACATCCTGAAGTATATTTTCGACAATCGAGGCAAGGGTGTGCGCCCCACATTGGTTATGCTCTTCGCGGGTCTGCACGCCGCAGGCCGCCCATTGGGCAAGCGAACAATGCTCGCAGCGTCGCTCATTGAGCTCATCCACACAGCCTCACTCGTCCACGACGACGTCATTGACCGAGCCGACATCCGCCACGGTCAGGCATCCATCAATCAGAAGTTTGGCAAACGCAACGCCATCCTCACAGGCGACTTCATCCTCTCGCGCATCTTCGAACTCGGTATGGACAGCCTGGAGTTCGACATCCTCACCTACGTGTCCCACTCCATCAAGTGGCTCTGCGAGGGCGAGGTGATTCAGGACGAGCAGACCAAGACCCTCGGGATGACACACGAGAGCTACTTCGACATAATCGAGAAGAAGACCGCCTCGCTGCTGGCCATCAGTTGTGGCGTGGGCGCATTGGCGGTGAAAGCGCCCGCAAGGGAGGTCGATGCGGCCTACGAATTTGGCCGCAACATCGGTATGGCTTTCCAAATCAAGGACGACATCCTCGATTACGCCGTTGCCGACCAGACGGGCAAACCTATGTGCGCCGACCTGAGGGAGCACAAGATTACACTTCCACTCCTTGAGGCGATGATGCTGATGGAGCCCGAAGAGGAGACTGCCACCCGCGCATTGGTGGGCAGAGGTGACGACGAGGCAATACGTGAAATCCACGCCAAGATAGTGAGATACAACGGCATAGAGCGTGCCGAGAAGATTATGGGAGACTACCTCGCCGCTGCCAAGGAGGCCCTCACCCACTACCCCGACTCGGCCTACCGCACCTCGCTCGGATGGATGTGCGACTTCTTGGCCGCCAGGAAACGATAGGTCGGAAAAGAGCACAAACCGTCGGCAACTGCTCTGCCACCCGTCGGCAACAACTCCGCCAACAATCGGAACACAGCGCCCCAAATTCCACACTAAGGAGTCGGGGCGCTGCACTTTTATTGGGGTTGGGCGCGAGATTTGCAGAAAAAATTACTATATTTGCACTTAGAATGCGAAAACTTTTCATCATAGCCGGCTGCAACGGAGCAGGAAAAACCACTGCTTCCTATACGATGTTGCCCGAAATGCTCGACTGCCGAGAGTTTGTCAATGCCGACGAGATTGCAAAGGGACTTTCGCCATTCAACCAGGAACGTATGGCCATCGAGGCGGGCAGAATAATGCTCCAGAGGATGGAGGACCTGCTCAGCCAAGACGAGGATTTCGCCTTCGAAACCACCCTCGCATCGCGCTCCTACACGCAGTTCATCGAGAAGGCCCACGCGAAGAACTACTTTGTGACGCTGCTGTTTTTCTGGCTGCCGTCACCCGAACTCGCCATCGAACGTGTGGCAACACGTGTGGCCGAGGGTGGGCACAACATTCCGGAGGATGTCATCCGCCGTCGCTACGACAGCGGCATCCGCAACTTCAAGGCACTCTATATGCCTGCGTGCGACTTCTGGACCATCTACGACAACAGCGGCACCGAGGAGGTGAAGCGCATTGCGTGGGGTACGGGCAACGAGGTGAAGGAGATTTTGGAGCCGGAAGCCTATGCTAAAATTATGAAACTATGAGCGAGATTGAACTTCAGCAACTCCAAGAGAGGATAGATATCGGCGTGCGAATGGCACAGAAACGATTGATTGAGCGCACCATCCGCGAGAATGGCGACCTTGTTGTGGAACAGAACGGCGAGGTGGTCCACATCAGTGGCGAGCAGCTCGAGGAGATGAGGCTGGAGAGTTAGGCTCCGAGTCGTGCCGCGGCGCGGAGGATGATTGAGGGTGTGCCCTGTGGGGCGCACCTTTTGTGTTATATGGTGGTGCTTGTGTGGTGGGCACAAAAAACCCTGCCCCACAGGGGGGGCAGGGCCGACCTCAAACTGCATATCAACTTTTTCAATTCCTGTATTTATTAATCCGAGGTCGCCATCCCACATCTCACGATTGGGGACATATCTCTTTTGGTTTTCGTTTTGTGGGCTGCGGCCCAACCAAGAGCCGCAGTCCTAAAGTTTCTTCAACTAATTGCCGAAGATGTTGGTTGCAGCAGCTGCTGCGTCGAAGCTAACGGTATACGAACTGCTGTGTGCCTGAATGTAAGCAACCGAAGCAAAATCGCCATACTTCTCAAAAGTGTTCTCCTTTACAACAACGGGAACGCTCGACTGATATCGACCCAAGTAAATGGGGTTATAGCAAGTGCTCTTGAAGGTATTGTTCTCGATATTCAAATAACCGTTATTGCCAGAGTAGAAAGTATAAATGAAGAAGTAGCCACCCTCGCACTCAAATACACAATTCTTGATAGTGATATTACCAGAGCCACTGCGATTTTGGTCAGTAAAAGCAATTGCGCCACCACCATCAACAAAAGTACCGCTGAAAGTACAGCCGTCAATTTCAACACCTACGGAACCAGTAGTAATATTTTTACCAGAGGAGAAAATGCTTGCAGGCTGCTTCGCACTTCCAGAGCCATCGTAGCAATAAACTGCATTTGCAGCATCAAATTTAATATCCTTCAAGATTACATTATCTGCACCGTTCAAGTCAATTGTACCTACGAGCTGACCATTACCCAAAATGGTAGTGTTGCTCTTCATAGCAAAAGTGCCGGTGTAATCACCCTCTGCCAAGAAGATTACCTCCTTATTATTAGCAAGAGCAGCATTGAGCTCGCCTGCATTCTTAACAATAGTAGCACCTACTTCATAGAGACCACCATCAATATAGATAGCGGGAGTCTCGCCACTAATTACGATATCCTTCTCGCCACCATTGTTGGGGGTAAGGGTGGATTTGTTGATGTACATAGTGTAGCTTGCTTTAGCACTACGGAGAACGAGGGGCTCGTAAGCCACAACCTCGGTATTCTCTATAGTACCTACATTGCCAGCAGCAGCGTCGATACGGATACCATAACCGTCAGCCTTGGTAGCGGTAATGTTACAGTTAACAACCTTGAGGTCAACGGCAGCGGTCAGCAAGTTAATACCACGAAGAGCATCAATGGTTACATTGTCGTAAACCTGACCCGAGGTCGAGGTGTTCTGTGCAAGCGAGTGGATACCGTAAGCTTCACAATCCTTAACAACAATGTCGTAAGCCTGACGGAAACGCAAGGCAACAGAATTTTCGTTACCTGCGAAAGTACAATTCTCGATGGTTACATTGTGAGCATAGCGCTCCTCCGAGGCAGTCGAATTGCTCGAGATGAAGTCGCAGCTATCCTCCGAGTAGAAGTTTACATTCTTAATAGTAAGAGTCTCTGCGCCATTGGCACGAGCATTACCGTGGATGTAAAGGGTACCATCATATTTCTTGCCCTCGCCCTCAACGCGGATGTCCACATTCTCTTTCTGGAGAACGGTAACATCACCCACGATGTCGGCGTCGAAGAAGATGGTAACATCGGTAGTAGCGGTGTCGAGAACCTCCTGGAACTCGGCAGCAGTCGAAACGCGGTAGCTGTTGGTGCCATCCCACTCGCCATTGAAAGCATCCTCGAATGCGGGTTTGATCTCAACGATTACACCGGTCTGGTCGGTAAGGAGGTTACCGTAGATGTTGGTGCGGTAGTTGCGCTGTACGGGCACGTTGCCATAAACTACGTGGTAGTTCTTGTTCTCTTTGCTGAGGTAGTCCATAGTCACGTCAACAAGGTGTTTTTCCTTAGCCACGAGAACGTAGTTCATAGTCATATAGTCATAGCCAGCAACGGGGTAAGCCTCGGTGGGAAGACCAGCGTAGTCGTAGGTGTAGGTTTTCTCGTTCTCAACAGTACCATCGAAGAGATTGAGAGTCTCGGCGCTCTTAACGGTGAGTTTCACCTCCTCAACCTCCATACCTGCTTTCCTTGCCTTCTCGAAATCGGCGGTACCGATGTTCACCTGTGCGAAGGGACGGTAGAGGTCGGCCTTGATGGTTGCGGGACCCTCAACAACAACGGGAATAGCTGCCCAGAAAGCGTCGTAAGCCTCAACACTTGCGGTGGTGGGATCGAAGGTCATCTTCTTGTTTGCCCAGTCGATAGTAGCGGCGCTACCGGCGTTCTCTGCCCAGAATACGATGGTGTAGCGGTCACCAGTAACGAGCTCGAAGTTAACGGTGGTCTTGATGTTGATCACCTCGGGGGTGTTCTGACGATGGATAACGGAGATCTCGGGAAGGAGAACGCCCTGCTCATCGTAGACACCGTAGTAGAGATTGGTAGCGGACTTGCCGTCACCAAAGGTACGAGTAGCCAACTCGGGAGTCGAAACCTCAAATCCAACAGTGGCAGTCTTGCCATTGAATTTGATACCGCTCTCGATGTCGTTGGTACACGATGTTGCAAACACAGCTGCTGCGATTGCAACCAACGAAATGAAAAGTTTTTTCATAGCGATTGTTTTTGGTTAATAAATAAGTGAAAATTGTGTGTAATAGGTTGATTTTGGTTGATTTAGGCAACAAAAAAGGAGACGTGCAACCACCTATGGTGGCCGCATCATCTCCAAAGTCAGGACACAGCAAAGCTGAAGAGGTCTTCTACGATGTTGAGAAATACCCCCCCCGAACGCGCAATGCGTTGAGTTTCAATGCTTTATAAGTGTTCATATTACATTCTTCACATAGCCCCCTCTCGCAAGAGGGCACTACTACGCCTACAAAGATAGAAAACAATTTACAAATCCTACAACATTTTCACACATTATTTAATACGCGCGTGCATAATGTCACACATATGCGTTAATAATGTAACATATTCCCCATCCAGAGTTCACTCCGCACAAAGAGTTGGGTCGCGCACCCGAGCGCACAAGAATCGACACCCACGAACACAAAAAAGTTGGCCCGCCGAGCACAAAAAAGTTGGCCCCGACACCGTCGGAGCCAACCCCATATCTGCATATCCACGCCCTACTTGAGCGCCAGCGCAAGCACCTCGTCCACCGTCCTAACGTAGTGGAACTCGATGCCCTCCAAATAGTCTGCCTTAATCTCCAGGATGTCCTTGCGATTCTCCTCGCTGAGGACAATGTGGGTGATGCCGGCACGCTTGGCAGCCAGAATCTTCTCCTTGATGCCGCCCACGGGAAGCACCCTGCCTCGCAGCGTGGTCTCACCCGTCATAGCCAATTCGTCCTTAACCTTACGGCCTGTGTATGTGGAGGTTATGGATGTCACCATAGTGATGCCCGCACTCGGGCCATCCTTGGGCACAGCACCCTCGGGCACGTGGATATTGATGTCGAATTTCTCAAACTTCTCCCTGTCGATACCCAACTCCTCGTGGTGGGCCTTCACCCACTCCCAAGCAATCGTCGCCGACTCCTTCATCACATCGCCGAGGTTACCCGTAAGGCTCAACGCGCCCTTGCCGGGGGTCAGCAGCGACTCGATATAGAGGATGTCGCCACCCACCTCGGTCCAAGCCAAGCCGGTGACCACGCCCGTGATGTCGCCCACGTCGTATCTGTCGCGCGAATACTTGGCTGCGCCCAGAATCTCCTTCACCCTCTCGGCACTCATAGCGGGCTCAAACTCCTCGCCAAAGCCAATCTGCTTGGCCCTATGGCGTGCCAATTTGGCAATCTGCTTGTCGAGCGAACGCACTCCGCTCTCCCTGGTGTAGTTGTCGATAATCATCGCCACAACATCCCTGTCGAGGCTCATCTGCTCCTCGCCAATGCCGTGAGCCTCACGCTGTTTGGGCAGCAAGTGGCGCTCGGCAATCTCGAGTTTCTCGTCGAGCACATAGCCCGCAATGTTGATCATCTCCATACGGTCGCGCAGTGCCTGCGAGATGTTGCCAATGTTGTTGGCGGTGGCAATGAAGAGCACCTTCGAGAGGTCGTAGTCGATGTCGATATAGTTGTCGTGGAAGGTGGAGTTCTGCTCGGGGTCCAAGACCTCCAAGAGGGCACTCGAGGGGTCGCCGTGGTTGGAGCGGCTCACCTTGTCCACCTCATCGAGAATAATCACGGGGTTGGAGGAGCCACAGCGTTTGATGGTGTCGATAATGCGACCCGGCATAGAGCCGATGTAGGTGCGGCGGTGGCCTCGAATCTCCGACTCGTCGTGGAGACCACCCAGCGAAATCCTGCCAAACTTCCTACCCAAAGCTGCCGCAACCGACTTACCCAGAGAGGTTTTGCCCACTCCGGGGGGGCCATAGAGGCAGATGATGGGAGACTTGAGGTCGCCCTTGAGTTTGATGACAGCCAGGTGTTCCAAGATGCGCTCCTTGACCTCCTCGAGACCAAAGTGGTCCGCATCGAGCTGCTCTCGCGCCGACGCGAGATCCATATTATCCTCCGTCACATCGTTCCAGGGCAGGTCGAGCATAGTCTCGAGGTAGTTGATCTCCACCGAGTACTCCGCCACCGCGGGATTGAGTCGCTCGAGCTTCTGCACACCTCTCTCAAAGGCGGCAGCCACCTCGTCGCTCCAATTTTTGTCCGCCGCTCGCTCGCGCAACCTCTGTGCATCGCCCACCTCGTCGTGACCGAGTTCGTCCTGAAGGGTGCGGATTTGCTGCTGGAGGAAGTACTCCTTCTGCTGCTGGTCGATCTCCTGCTTAACCTTCGACTGGATCTGATTTTTCAGCTCAACGAGCTGGCGCTGATTGATGAGAATCTCGAGCAACTTGCGAGAGCGTGCAAGCAGTCCGGGCGCCTCCAGAAGTTTCTGTCGCTCGGCGTCCGTGAAGTCGAGATTGGAGCAGATGAAGTTGATGATTCCGCGGTCGGAATCTATGTTCTTGATGGCGAAAGTTGCCTCCTTGGGAATGCCGGGCGAGATGCTGATGATGTCGAGCGCCACGTCCTTGACGGAGTCGACAATGGCCTGAAATTCCACATTGGTCTTCTCGGGCGTAACATCCTGAAGTATATTGATTTCCGCCCTCATATAAGGCTCCGAACGGAGGTAGTGGATGACCTCAATTTTGTCGAGTCCGTGGAGGATCACAGTGAGGTTTCCGTTGGGCATTTCGAGTATCTTGAGGATCTTTGCTGCGGTGCCCACACGATACATATCGTCGGGTGCTGGATTCTCCACATCGGCCTCCCTCTGCAACACCGCACCGAGCACACCTCCGGAGCGCTCCACATCCCTCACAAGTTTGATAGATTTTTCGCGTCCCACGGTGATGGGTGTGATGGCTCCGGGGAAGAGCACCGAGCTGCGGAGCGAGAGGATGGGGAGTTCGTTGGGGATGGCAATGCGCTCACCGAGGTCGTCATCGTCGGCCATAATGGGGATGACCTGCTGGATGGTGTCGGCAGCCTCGCCGATGCCCGCAACTATTTCTACGTCTACTTTATTATTTTTGTTGCTATTCATAATAGTACTTTAGTTCCAATTTCTAAAATCAAACGCAAATATACTACATTTAGTGAGCCAACAGGTCGTTTTGTCCAAAAAGTTATCAACAATTTGCATCCACCTCCCCCCTCTTCCACCTCCCCCAACCCGTTCCTTCGAGACCACCCCGAGAGGAAAATTGGTAAAAAACAATGTTTTTTATCAAAAAGCCGAAGCAAGAGCCCACAAATCTCAACTCTTTTTCTTATCTTTGGAGGTTTAATGTGCAAAAATAAACGTAATAACATATACAAAACTATGAAACTCGCAGACAAATACACACCCCAAGAGATTGAGTCCAAGTGGTATGACTACTGGATGCAGCACAATATGTTCCACTCCGAGCCCGACGAAAGGGAGCCCTACACCATCGTTATCCCTCCCCCCAATGTGACCGGTATGCTCCATATGGGCCATATGCTCAACAACACCCTTCAGGATGTTCTCATCCGCCGCGCACGTATGCAGGGCAAAAACGCCTGCTGGGTCCCCGGCACCGACCACGCATCCATCGCTACCGAGGCCAAAGTGGTGGCCAAACTCAAGGCTGAGGGCATCGAGAAGAGTGACCTCACACGCGAGGAGTTCCTCGCACACGCTTGGGAGTGGAAAGAGAAACACGGCGGCATCATCCTCCAGCAGCTCCGCAAGCTCGGCGCCTCGTGCGACTGGGACCGCACCTGCTTCACTATGGACGAGGCTCGCTCGGAGAGCGTGCTGAAGGTCTTTGTGGACCTCTACAACAAGGGCAAGATCTACCGCGGCGTGAGGATGGTCAATTGGGACCCCGCAGCCCAGACAGCCCTTTCGGATGAGGAGGTTATCTACAAGGAGTCGCAGGGTAAGTTCTACTACCTGCGCTACAAGGTGGAGAACTCCGACCGCACCCTCATCGTGGCAACCACCCGCCCCGAGACCATCCTTGGCGACTCGGCCGTGTGTGTCAATCCCAACGACCCCCGCTATGCCGACCTCCCCGAGGACGCAAGGGTTATCGTACCTCTGGTGGGCCGCTCGGTGCCCGTCATCAGGGATGAGTATGTCGACATCGAGTTTGGTACGGGCGCGCTGAAAGTTACCCCTGCCCACGATGTGAACGACTATGTGCTGGGCGAGAAATATGGCCTGGAGACCATCGACATCTTCAACCCCGACGGCACCATCAACGACAAGGTGGGCCTCTACGTCGGTATGGACCGCTTCGACTGCCGCAAGGTTATCGAGGGCGACCTGGATGCTGCAGGCCTGCGGGAGAAGACCGAGCCCTACACCAACAACGTGGGCTACTCGGAGCGTACGGGCGTGGCCATCGAGCCCAAGCTCTCGATGCAGTGGTTCCTCTCGATGAAGGAGCTCGCCGAGCCCGCCACCAAGGCTGTGATGGAGGACGTCATCCAATTCGTGCCCGAGAAATATAAGAACACCTACCGCCACTGGATGGAGAACATCAAGGATTGGTGCATCTCGCGTCAGCTCTGGTGGGGCCACCGCATTC
The DNA here is from genome assembly GCA_017390585.1 of Tidjanibacter sp. Lineage (GTDB taxonomy): Bacteria > Bacteroidota > Bacteroidia > Bacteroidales > Rikenellaceae > Tidjanibacter. The sequence goes on from JAFPBB010000058.1 coordinate 10,859, forward strand.
CCGCCTACTACCTGCCCAAGGGAGGATTTGTGGTGGCCGAGA
>JAFPBB010000059.1 GCA_017390585.1 Tidjanibacter sp.
CCCTATTGTAAGAAACACCGCAAAGGAGTTGATGCTATCTACTTTCTTCGATGGGATAGGTTTACCCGCTCGGCAGAGTTTGCATTTAAATATATACGAGAATTCCGAGAAATGGGGATTGAGGTTAATTCGGTGGAGAATCCTATTGACTTCAACAGTGCCGATTGGGCTACACTTATAGGTGTATATTGCGGTAATGCGCAATCTGAGAATACAAAAATTAGTAGGCGTACTAAGGCGGGGATGCAAGAACATTTGGAAAAGGGAGAGTGGACACACAAAGCCCCTTATGGCTATATTAATGTCCGAACGAGCAAAACATCAACCCACATCGAGATAAATCCCCAAACAGCCCATTGGGTTAAACTCGTGTTTGAGGAGGTTGCACGAGGCGTGGAAACCGCAACAAGTATATGGGCAAAATACCACAAGCAGGGTATGAGCATACAACAAAGTGCATACCTTGCAATGCTCCGCAACCGATTTTACATTGGCGAGATATGGGTTCCCGAATATGATGATAAGCCCGCACACTATGTTAAGGCTGTGCACGAGCCTCTCATTAGTGTTGATATTTTTAATAAGGTGCAGGATATTCTTGATGGAAAACGCAAAGGCACTCCAAAAGTGGATAAAACCGTCAATCCCGATTTCTTTTTGCGTAAATTCCTTGTGTGTCCTGTGTGTGGACACGCTCTTACTGCGTCTAATAGTAGAGGCAATGGCGGGGTATATGGCTATTATCACTGTTGCAAGGATGGTAAACATCTCCGAGTGAAGTCCGATAAAGCCAATAGAACTTTCCTTGATTATATGCGCAACCTAAAACCACACAATGCAATTATGCAACTTTATAATGCATTTCTGATGGATGCCTTGGAGGAGCAGAATAGGTGTTCAAAAGACGAAATTTCTAAATTACAAATAGAGTTAAATAAGATAAAAACTCGAAAAACAACAGCAGAGGATAAGTACCTCGATGGTGAACTTAGTTCGGAGAGTTATGCAAGTATATGCAATCGTTTTGAGAATGAAATCAAGAAAATTGAAAACGAGATTGAAATGCTACAAACTATTAAGAATAAGGATATTGCAAAGAAGATGGAGTATGGTGTAAACCTTCTTTCCAATATGGATATTTTCTTAGGTGAGGCACCTGTTGAGATGCGAATCAAACTGCTTGGTTCGATATTTTCTGAAAAAATCGAATTTGATGGAATAAATTATCGAACCAATAATTACAACAAAGTGCTCGATTATATATATCTGCAAAACAGCGAGTTACAAGGATTGAAAGAAAAAGACGGGGAGAATTTTTCAACTCTCTCCGTCTTGGTACCCGAAACCGGGGTCGAACCGGTACGGACCTTTCGGTCCACAGGATTTTAAGTCCGGCGTGTCTACCTATTCCACCATTCGGGCAACCATAGTACCCCTTGCAGGGCGCACAAAAGTACAAAAAGAATTGGAATTGCCAAAAAATTATTCGGCCAACGTGATAACACCCCCATCAAGCGAGGCAATCCGAGCCAGACTCTCCACGCGAATGCCCATCTGTTCAATCACTTCACGTCCGTGCTGAAACGCCTTTTCCACCAAAAAGCCCATTCCAACAATCTGAGCACCGCCCTTGGCCACCAACTCCACAACACCCACAGCAGCATTGCCATAGGCCAGAAAATCGTCCACAAAAAGAATCCTATCCTCCGAGTGGAGATAGTCGCTGCTGACGCACATCGTGTAGTTGCGATTCTTGGTGAATGAGTGAACCTCGGCAGTGAGCACCCCCTCCATTGTCGAGGGCACCTTCTTCTTGGCAAAGACCACCGGAAGTCCCATAATGTAGCCCACCATAATAGCAGGTGCTATGCCACTTGCCTCCACGGTGAGAATCTTGTTGGCACCGCTCCCCGCAAAGCGCGTGGCGAGTTCCTCGGCCATTGCGTACATCAGTTTGGGGTCCATCTGGTGGTTGATGAAGTTGTCGACCTTGAGGATTCCTCCCTCAAAGCACTTACCGTCGGTAAGGATCCGCTCCTTGAGTAGTTTCATTTGTGCAGAAATTTTCCACAAAGATACCCTTTTTCCTCAAACCCCCTCCACTCTCGGCAAGCATTTTGCTGCAGTCGTCTGCGACAAACAATTTTCATTCATAAACCAACAACTCTATGAAACGATTTTTCACCTTTTCGCTCGCTCTCTGTTGCGCTCTGGTTGCAGTCGAAGTCTCGGCACAGCGCCATCACCACCGTCACGACTCGCCACTCAAGGGGCAAACGACGAGCACTACCGACATCAACCAGTATGGCCAAACGGTGAGCGTTGTCCCCCTGAGCGCCGAAGCACAAGAGGGCTTCCTCGTGTTCCAAAACAAGAAGGCCGACTACAAAGTCTGGTTCGACGTTCGCGTCCAGACCGACGGAGCCCTTTTCTGGGGCGCACCCGAGGGAGCCGATAAAATCGGCAATGGCGTGAGCATACGTCGCGCACGACTCGCCATAAAAGGGCAGCTACGCAAGGATTGGTATGGCGAACTCGATATGGACCTCGCCAATGGCGTTCTCGAACTCAAGGATGCCTATATGCGTTTCGACGGCATCCCCAACGTGCAACTTCAGGTGGGTAACTTCAAGGAGAGCTTCTCCATTTCGAACAACACCACAAGTCGCTACCTGCAATTCATCGAGCGCCCTATGGCCGTAGCCTTCGCCCCCTCGCGCCACATCGGCCTCCAGGCCAAGTGGGAGATTCCCGTTGTGTGGGCCGCAGTGGGTGCATTCTGTCAGCCCGTAGAGGGTGAGGAGGCTCGTATCAATGTCGAAGACAACAACAAGGACTATGGTCGCAGCAGCGGCTACTCTTTCACGGGTAAAGTGGTCGTACGTCCCCTCTTCGAACTCCACGACGCCTCGCTGCACCTCGGTTTTGCCACCTCCTATCGCACCCCCAAGAGCGACTTCTCGCCCTCCAAGTATGGCTCCGCACGCATCTCCTCGCGCAACTCCACCTCCATCAACCGCAAGAAATATCTCGACACGGGCAACATTCCCGACGTCAACTTCGAGATGCTCTACGCCGTGGAGATGGCAGCCCACTACAAGGGTCTCCGCTGCGAGGCGGCCTTCCTGCGCGACGATGTCCACATCAATGAGCACGTTGCCGACAGCCCCACAAAGCGTTTCTGGGGCGCCTACGCACAAGCTGGCGTGCTCCTCTTTGGCGGTGAGCAACACTACGACGCGGGCGGCGCGGAGTACACACGCATCACTCCCGGACGCTCTTGGGGCGACATTGAGCTTTGCGCCCGCTTCGACCGTCTCGACCTCGACAGCGAGGACGTTCGCGGAGGTGCGGCCAATGGGTGGACTTTCGGTGTCAACTATTGGATTAATAGCAACATAAAGATGATGCTCAACTACCAATATGTTGCCAACAACAAGTGGGCCAACGGCAATGGCAAACTCATCGTGGGCTACAACAGCAATGGGGAGCCCACCACCGATCCCTCGGCCGTCAATAGCAGCTATGGCGACGTGGGCGTGAGCTACAGTATGATGGCCTGCCGCTTCGAGGTAAATTTCTAATATCGACCCACTCTGCGGCCTATGCCAAACGCTCAACAACAAAGGCTCCCCGCAGAGTGGGGAGCCTTTTCTATTCAGCATTAGCCGGGAGAATCTATCAACGCTCCATCTCGACTAACCGAAATTTTGAATTTTGAATTTCTGATGTCCTACTCCTCGGTAGCCTCAGCCTCCTCGGTGGACTCCTCGGCGGGCTCCTCGATGGTGAAGTCGGTCATTCCGGCTGCCACCATAAGGTTGAACCACTGGCACACCTTACGCATATCCGACAAGTGGAAGCGCTCCCTGTCGTAGGTGGGAAGCACCTGGTCGAACAACGACCTCATCTCCACCTCCGACGCCTTGTGGGAGATGGTCTGCTGACCCTCGGTGTGGCCATAGAGGCGTGTGAGCACCTCGCTGAGCGACACATCCTCATCGTCGGTGAAAATGCTGATCTCCGCAAGCGAACTTACTCGCGAGTGGGTGCCCGAAAAATTCTTACGTCGTCCGTCTACGAGGCTCTGGGCAATGACACCATTGCGGCTGCCGGCAATGTAGAGATACAGACCGGGCTCGCCCGAAATGGCCAAAATGTCTCTGAGTTTCATAATTCTACTTTCTTTCGTTTTTTTGTGTGATTTGTATTGTTGTGTTTAGTCTATCTGCTTTGGTCCCACAACCAACCTCCTCTCTCGGGGGTTATTTGTCGCGCACTCGCTCGATGAAGTCCTTGGCCTCATCGGAGATGTCGTCATCCCTATCGGCCCAACCGCCACCCGAGATGAGCGACTCCTTGTGGCGTTCGATGGTGTAGGTGATGGGGAATTGGGGGCGTTTCATCCTCTGGTAGCGTTCGCGCTCGGAGGGGTTGACAATCCAATCGCCCATAATTATCTCGGCCGTGGGTTTCTTGTCGATATACCAGACAAATTCGGGCATACGTTGGGGTTGGTCGGCGGGAATCTTATCCATAGGGTAGATGGTGTAGACGGGGTCGCCGCGATACATAATGCCTTCCACCGTATTGTTCTCAATGTAGAACGTCATATCGGCTGCCTCGGCCACAAGGTATCCCATAAGTGCACCATCTGCATCATCGACCATATAGTAGTAGGTCTGGGCGTTGCCCACCACATCGGTCCTATACATCACGCCGTCGTTGAACTTGGCCTCGATGGTCTTTCCGGCCACCTGATTGTAGCGCGTGGTGTCAATCTCGGAGCTCATCAGCGGTTTTCCCTCCGAGAAGAGCACCTTGTAGGGTTTCTGCTTGTGGGTGTAGACATCGGCGCGCTCGCTGGCAATCTGATTGAGTTCGTTCCACATCACGCTGTTTTTGTGGAGTTGTGCCGTGGAGTCTGCCGAGAACATCAACATCGAGTCGCAGATGCCCTGGAAGTCGGTGCGGAAGACCTTCACGTTCCTCAGGCCGAGCATAATCCTATCGCGTGCATTCTTCTTGGGCAGGCTGTCGGCAGGCGTCTCTGCCTCGTCGGGAGTTGCTCCTACCGACTCCTCGGGAACGAATCCCTCGGCCAAGGAGCGTGCATTCACACCTCCTGCGGCAGGCGCCAGATTGTCTCCCTCGGATCCAACCTCGCCGTCGGTTCTATCCTCGCCGTCGGATTCACCGCCAAGTGCTCCTTCTGCGGCCACGTCGGCATCCGAGGAATCGTTGTTGACATTTTCCTCGCCACCTTCCACATTGAGGCCGCCATCGCCATCCTCTTCCACAAGTGCGGAGGTGTCCACAACGGGATTCTCAAGGCTATCGATACTCCTGGTCACTCTCTGCGACACGAGCGCAAGGCTGTCGCCAAGCTCTCCCATTGCCTCAAAGGAGGCCCTGAGGGTGTGGAGACTATCGAGCAGATGTGCCTTCCACTCCTTCTCGGCCGTGGCCACACTATCTGCCACAAACTTCTCCCTCTCGGCCTTCACCACAGCCATACTATCGGCAATACGTTTGTCGATAATAGCCTGTGCCTTAGCTGCCAACTCCGCTGCGAGAGTGGCCGAGTCGGGTCGTGTGAGGGTGGTGTAACCGAGTGAGTCGATGAGGTAGACATACATCGAATCGGAGCGCATATAGACCGTGTCGTTCTTGCCATCGCCGTCGGCGTCGCCATAGGAGATGTAGGCAGGATTCTGGGTCAGGAACGTGTCGCCCAACTTGTCGTCGTAGTTGCCATAGTGGCCGAAGATTACGCTCTTATGCTCCTCGTCGCGGATCTGTGCATTGTGTTTGAGCTCGATGAACTGCACCAGCTCGCGGTAGTCCACCGTGTCGGCCCACATCTCCTGATTTTCACCCATAACGTAGGCATTGCGACGGAAGATGTAGCGCTGCTCCTTATTGTGATACTCGCCATCGTCCGAGGCAAGAATCTCACCATCGTTCTTCCAAGTGATGCTGCGGCTGAAGTAGCGTGCCACCTCGGTCTCGGAGTTGTAGTTCACCGAGTCGGACTTCATCTCATAGGTCTCGTTCTTCATCTGGACATTCTCCACGCCCACCAGCTCGTCCAAGTCGGCATAGAAATAGCCCCTCTCGGACTCCATAAGGTTCACTCCGTTGGAGAAGGTGCCTCCGCCATAGAACCTACCGATATTCTCGGCAGTGTTGAAGACCAAGTTGTAGGTGTAGAGCGTGGACTCCTTATTCATCACCTTCACCAAAGGCGAATAGACCCTCGCCTCGCCTGCATCGCGGCTATACTCGGCGCGGTCACCGTAGATGTAGGTGTCGTCCTTCTTGATGATGACATTGCCGAAGCAGGTCATCTCCCTCTCGCTGTAGCGCACCACGCTGTCGCAAGTGATGACTGCCCCGTTGTGATAGAGGACCACATCGCCCGTGAGAGCATAGCCCGTAGTGTCGCCCACAGGAACAGGACGGGTGCGCTTCGACTTGATATCCACGGGTGTCAACTCCTTACCCTGGGCATTGACCTTCTTGGTCTGTCCATAGGCTTCGCACTCACCGGCCACCACAGCAAACAGCGCCAGCAACGATATGTAGATTGCTCTTTTCAACTCTTCTATTTAATCCAATTCTTATTCTCAAACTCCGAGGTGTCCATCGACTTGTCGATCCTCACATACATTGCGGCAATCTTCTTATTGAGCCACTTCTCAAACTCGTCCTGCTTCTTCTGCTGGAGAGCAATCTCCTCAATCTGGAGGTAGTCGTTCGAGAGGCTGGCCGTGTGTGCGGGGATAATCTCGATGAGTTTTATCAGTTTGGTGAGGGTGTTGCCCCTCATATCTGCGCTCTGGAAGGGTGCCGACATATCGCCGGGCTTGAGGTTGCGCATATAGGTGTAGTCGCGTCCGAGGTCCTCCTTGTAGAAGGCGGTGCGGGAGTAGCTGGTGTCGTTGGCGCCGTAGACCTCGAGGAGCTCGTGGTTGGTCACGAGGCCTCCGTTCTGCTTGGAGTATTTGTCGTCGGAGAAGTCGATGGCGGCCTGCTCAAAGGTCAAACGCTGCTCGGCAATCTCGGTGCGGAGGCTGTCGAGGAGTTTCAAATCGTCGGCCAACTCATAGTCGGTGAATGTGGGGCGCAGCAGGATGTGGCGGCACTTATACTCCTCGCCCCTCTTGTCGATAAGCTGGATGATATGGAAGCCATAGACGGTCTCCACCACACCCGAAATCTGATTGGGTTGCAACTTGGCGAGCGCCTCGGCAAAGGGTTTCTCGAGGTTGGAAAGGGGCATATAGTCCATCTCGCCACCCTGAAGTGCGCTACCGGGGTCCATAGAATACATACGGGCGAGCATATCGAATCGGGAGCCGCCAATGACCCTCTCCCTCATCTCCAGCAACCTCTCGCGGGTGCGCTGTTTGGCCTGGGTGATGGAGCTGGGGAACTTGGTGATCTGTGCGTAGACATACTGCTCGGGCACAATGGGGAGCATATCGGTGCGAAGCGAGTGGTAGAACTTCTCCACCTCACCGGGGGTGATGGTCACGGCGTTCATAATGGAGCCCTGCATCATCTGTGCATACTGTCCCTCCTCTGCCATACGGCGCATATCGGCCTTGATCTCAAAGACGGGCTTGCCGGCATCGGCCTCGAGTGCCGCAATAGAGCCCAACTCGGCAATCATAGCCTCCACCCTATTGTCCACATTCTCCGCCACGGCTGCATTATTGATCTCAATGGAGTCGATCAGGGCCTGATTGTAGAGGAGTTTCTGGGTGAGCAGCGCCTCGAGGGCTTCGCTCATAGGGTCGCGGTCCGAGGTGTAGCCTCTCTCCCTGCGCTGGGAGATAATCTGCTTGCTGTAGTCCACAACGTCCGAGTAGAGAATAGCGGAGTTACCCACAACCGCCACAACCTTATCGGCAACCACAGTCTGTGCCTCCAATCGAGGCAATGTCAGGAGCGAAAGAATCGCCACCAAAATCACTTTCTTCATATCGTGTCTATCTGTTATTTTCACACATTTGTACCCACGCCCACTCTACTTGCGCTCGTTGATGCGGATGGCACCCTCGAGCAGGGCGGCATTATAGAGGCTGTCATCGTAGGCCCCAACAACCTCGCCCCTGCGGCGATTGAAGAGAATCCTGCGCACCAAATCCTCCACCCTCTCCAGAGGTGCTGTCTCGCCCTTGCGAATCACCTCCCTGATTTGGATGAAGTATTTGCTATCCGAGTCGGACATCTGTCGAATATCTTTACCCTCAAGCACATAGTCGTAGTTCTTATCGCGTCGCACGGGCAGATAGGAGAGAAACTCGCCAAACTCCACCCACGACTCAAAATCGTAGAGCTCAAAGTTATTCTTCTTGCACAGGTCCAGGAAATCCTGCTGCTTCTCCTCATCCTTCGACCCCATCAGATTGAAAAGCTTCACCGATTGGCGGTAGTTGTCCGGCAGGCGAACGATGCGTCCTTTGAGAATCGTGCGGTCCATAGCAAACTCTCCCTTGTGGCCCTTGTAGTAGTCGCGGACCATCTTCTCCGAGATGAGCGTGTCGACCTTACCGGCCAGGTAGCGTTGTTCGAGTCGGCCCGTGAGGAGCGAGTGGCGGTACTCCTCCACCATCCTCTCAATGCCCTCTCTCTCTGCCGCCAAAACTCTCTCTGCCTCCTGCAACTTCACCACTCGGCGCACCCACAGATTGACATAGTTTTCCGCCACAGCCGTGCTATCCTCGCCCGAGAGTCCGGCAGTGTGCTCGTTCAACTCGGAGAGCATCAGCACATCCTCACCCACGCGGGCAATCTCCACGTCGTGATTCAGCAGCTCACACCCTGCAAGCAGCAGTGCCAGCAGCAGCAAAAGCGCAATATGGTAGGCAGGGTTTCTCATTTCGGGCGCAAATATAACTCTTTAGAGTTAAAAACGCAAAAGCAGAGCCCTTATTGTGGCTCTGCCTTGCAATTTTTCACATTCGTAGGGAAACAACTCTCTCTACGCCAATTCCGTATTGTCGCGGAGCGACCTCCAGAGTCTCACCATCGCATAGAGGAATACGAGCGCCGAGAGACCGTAGATGGTCCAATAGAGCCAACGGGTGGGGATGAGTTCCGCGAGTGTCATCTGGCCACTCTCACCAAAGAGAGCCATAGTGGCATAGGCGATGGTGTTGTTGATGGCGTGGAGCAGAATCACCGCCACGAGCGAGCGGGTACGCAGATAGATGTAGGAGAGAATCAGACCCACAACAAATGCGTTGACCACCTGCACGGGCACAATGTGGATGACTCCAAAGAGCAGGGCCGAGCCAAAGACCGCCACAGCACTTCCGAAGCTCTCTCTGCAGGTCTCAAAAATGACACCCCTGAAAAGCGCCTCCTCCAAAATGGGAGCTGCAACCACGGTGGACAAAATTGCCCATCCGCCAAGGCCAATTGTACCCTTCACAGCATCGTAGCCCTCCGTGGGGAACAACGCCAAGAGAGGCTCAATAACGATGCCGGAAGCGACAATCAAAACGACTCCCCAGAGCAGAATTGGCAGGCTCGCACGACGCACGCCAAAGTGGATGCCACTATCGCGTCCCGCCTTGAGTCGCTGCCACACAATAAAGGCCACAACGGGCATAAACTGAATCACATAGGTGATGAAAGTAATCTGCGCCGACGACCTCTCTTCGCCCGCATTTTTGAGCATAAAGAGCATCACAAAAGATGCCACAATCAGCGAAAGAGTGAAGACTCCGATGGCGGCAAAAAAGTCGACCCAAGTGGGGAACTTTCGCCTCACCTTGCCACCCCCCTTCGCCGCATCGTCGGATGTTTTCACCGACTCGTCTGCCACACTTTTCTGCAGCTCCGATTGGTCGGTTTCCACACCCTGCATCGTCACCTTTTCGGCGCTCTCCACACTCTCCTTTGCGGTCTCGACAACGACATCGGTGGTGCCCACTGCGGGCACCACCTCAGTCTGGTTATTGTCGTTTAATCTCTCTTGTTCGTCGTTCATTCTATTTCCCATATCGAACTACATCTGTCCGCACTACTCGCCGAGAGTTGCAACCATCACAGCCTTGATGGTGTGCATACGGTTCTCTGCCTCGTCGAACACAATCGAGTGGCGGCTCTCGAATACCTCGTCGGTAACCTCCAACTCCTTGGGACCGAATTTCTCATAAACCTCCCTACCAACGCGGGTATTCAGGTCGTGGAATGCGGGCAGGCAGTGCATAAATTTCACCTCGGGATTGCCGGTGGCGCGGATGACATCCATATTCACCTGATAGGGCATCATACACTCCAGACGCTCTACCCAAGCCTCGTCGCTCTCGCCCATCGACACCCACACGTCGGTGTAGAGGAAGTCGCAATCCTTAACAGCCTCGGCCACATCCTGAGTGATGGTGATCTTACCGCCTGTCTCGGCAGCAATCTTCTTGCACTCGTCAACGAGCCACTGCTCGGGCTCATAACCTGCGGGGCAAGCTGCGCGGAAGTCGATACCCATCTTGGCGCAACCAACCATCAGCGAGTTGCCCATATTGTAGCGTGCATCGCCGAGGTAGCAGAACTTCATCTGGCCGAAGGGCTTGTCGCAATGCTCACTCATAGTCAAAAAGTCTGCCAAAATCTGGGTGGGGTGATACTCGTTGGTGAGGCCGTTCCACACGGGCACGCCAGCATATTTTGCCAACTCCTCAACAATCGACTGGCCATAGCCACGATACTCAATACCGTCGAACATTCTGCCAAGCACCCTTGCGGTGTCGGGAATGCTCTCCTTCTTACCCATCTGCGAGCCGCTGGGGCCAAGGTAGGTAACGTGGCCACCCTGGTCGTGAACAGCCACCTCAAAGGAGCAACGAGTGCGGGTGGAGTCCTTCTCAAAGAGAAGCACAATGTTCTTACCTACAAGGTGTTGCTTCTCACAGCCTGCCTTTTTGTCGGCTTTGAGCTGCGCTGCAAGTTGAAGAAAATAGCGAATCTCGTCGGACGAGAAATCGAGCAGTTTCAGAAAGTTTTTGCCTTTCAAAGATTCCATAGAATTTGATATTTAAGTTAATGGTTTGAAGTGAATAGTCTCAACATCCGGGAACAAAGTTCCCTTTTCCAACCTCAAATATATGCATTTTCCTCGGAATAATAGGAATATTTCGAAGAAAAACGTTATTTTTGCTCCAAAATAATTTGGGATACTATGGGTAAAATTGTGGCTCTTGCCAATCAGAAAGGCGGCGTAGGTAAAACAACCACAGCCATTAACCTCGCTGCCAACCTCGCCATAATGGGCAAAAAAATACTCCTCGTCGACGCCGACCCTCAGGCCAACGCCACCTCCGGTCTCGGCTTCGACATCAAAAACGAAGGCATATATGAGTGCATCATAGGCAAACGCAACGCCGAAGAGCTCATCCTCAAAAGCGACGATATCAAGAAACTCTCGCTCCTGCCCTCGAGCATCAACCTCGTGGGTGCCGACGCCGAGCTCGCATCGCTCGAGGACGGACATTTCCGACTCAAAAAAGTTCTCGACCCGCTGCGCGAGGCCTACGACTACATCTTCATCGACTGCTCGCCGAGTTTGGGCTACACCACCGTCAACGCGCTGGTCGCCTCCGACTCCGTGCTCATCCCCGTGCAGTGTGGCTACTTCGCACTCGAAGGTCTCGGCAAACTGCTCAACACCATCAAGATGGTCAAGAGCAAACTCAACCCCGCGCTCGACATCGAGGGATTCCTGATGACGATGTACTCGCGCTCAAGGCTTGCCAATCAGGTTACCTTCGAGGTGAAAGAGCACTTCAAGCACCTCACCTACGACACCATCATTGTCCGCAGCGTGAGGCTCGACGAGGCTCCCAGCCACGGCCTGCCTGTCATCCTCCACGACGCTGCCTCGTCGGGCAGCAAGTGCTATGTGGAGTTGGCCAAGGAGTTCCTCAAACGCAACCGCAAGCAAAAGTAGCAGACAATAAAACCGCCGCACATTTAGTTTAGAACAGATAGTTAGAAGATATAGTTATGAAAAAGCACACAGGACTTGGCCGAGGTCTCGGCGCCATCCTCGAACTGGAAAACTACACAGAGGATCTCCCTGCGGTGAGCCGTATGGAGGAGATTGACGTGGAGCACATCGTCCCCAACCCCAAGCAACCCCGCACCATCTTCGACGACGACGCCCTCGAAGAGTTGGCCGACTCCATCGCCACTCTCGGACTCATTCAGCCCATCACGGTGCGTAGGGAGGCCGATGGCAAATATATCATCATCAGCGGTGAGCGCCGTTGGAGGGCCTCCAAACTCGCAGGTCGCAAGAGCATTCCCGCCTATGTGCGCGAGGCCGACGACAAGGAGCTCCACGAGATGGCTCTCGTGGAGAACATCCAGCGTCAGGATTTGAACGCAATGGAGATCGCCATCTCACTCCAGAGGCTCATCGACGAGTGTGGCGTGACGCAGGAGACTGTGGCACAGAGGGTGGGCAAGAAGCGCTCCACCGTGGCCAACTACCTGCGACTGATGCAGATGTGTCCCGAGGTGCAGGCCGCCCTGAAGGGCAACCTCATCACTATGGGCCACGCCAAAGCCATTGCAGCAGCCCCCGAGGAGGCACAGCCCGCGCTGGTGAAGAAGGTGGTCAAGAAGGAACTCTCGGTGAGAGCCACCGAGGAGTTGGTCCGCAAGATGAACACCGCAAAGCCCCACGCCGAAGAGGAGGCCGAGGAGTTCCCCGAAATCTACACCCGCGCAGTGGAACAACTCTCGAAAGTATTGGGCGAAAACATCAAAATCAAACGCTCCGGCGACGGCAGCGGCAAGATCGTCATCGGCTTTGCCAGCGACCAGGAGATTGCCGCACTCGTGGAGCGTCTCGAGCGACTTGGCAGATAGGAGAATGAAAACAGGAGTAGGAAACATAGTACGATTTCTGATTGTGGCGATTGCCGCTTTGGCACTCTCCCCTGCCCTCTATGGTCAGCAGACCAACTCGGCAGAGAAGAGCACCAAGGAGCGCAAGAAGAAAAACGACGCCCCCGTATCCATTGTGGACTTCAAGCAGGGATTCTCGGTGCGCGGAGGTGAGAAGTTGATGCCCGTGGTGAGAACCCCCGAGCAGGATTCGCTCGAGGTGGTGGAGCTCACGCGCATAATCGACTCCCTCGTGGTGGCCCGTGAGGCCCTTCTCCCCGAGGACTCCACCTCGCTCCACACGCTCGGCACCCGCATCGACTCCCTCTCGGCACGCCGCACCACACTGCTCCCCGCGGTGGCCGACTCGCTGCCCCAGAACGACTCTCTCGCAGCCGACACCATCAAAAAGGAGCGCTACAATTGGCTCTTCCGCGACTCGGTATCCTTTGCAACCACCACAGCCCTGAGCGTTGTACTCCCCGGCTTTGCACAACTCTACGAGGAGAACTATTGGAAAATCCCGCTCGAGTATGCACTCGTTGGACTCCCCGTGTGGGGCGGCCTCCATCAGCACAAACTCTACAGGGGATACAAAACCGAATTTGACCGCCTCGCCGCCACCGGTGCCACTCAAGTGGAGCGCACCCCCGTGCAGACCAAAATGCTCAAACACAAGAGCTACAGCTCCCTCTTCTTTGGTGCAGCCGTGGCATCATATATGGGCTTCCTCGTCGACGGAGTCATCAACTACCCCTCCGATATGTCGGACATACAGAAGGCAACCACCCTCTCGATGGTGTGCCCAGGTGCGGGCCAGATCTACAATGGTAGCTACTGGAAGGTCCCCATAGTCGTTGTCGGCATCGCCTCTATGGCCTATGTCATCGATTGGAACCAGAGGGGTTACGACCGCTTCAAGACCGCCTACGACTTGGCAACCGACGGTGACGACTCAACCATAGGCGAGTTCCCCAACACCTCCGAGGAGTCGTTGCGCTCGATCCGCAACTCCTACCGACGCAACCGCGACCTCGCTATCATCGGCACCGTTGCCGTCTACCTCGTGCAGGTGGCCGACGCACACATCGACGCTCATATGCAGGCCTACGACATCAGCGACAACCTCTCGATGAAAATCGAGCCGCGCATAACACAGACCGTCAGCCCCGACGGACTCGCAAACAACTACGGATTTAATTTCACAATGAATTTCTAAAAGCAGGTAGATGAGACCACTCCACTTCCTCCTGGCGACCTTCGCCGCACTCCTCTCCACAGCCGCGATGGCGCAGGAGACCACCACCCCCAACACCGCAGAGATCCCAGCCGAAGAACTCCTCGCACTCGACGACAGCCACTCGGTGGAGTCGGCCGTCACACCCGAAGAGCAGGTCTCCATCCCTCTGCTCGACTCGCTCATCTACGATTGGGGGCGACGTCTGAGTGAGCACAACAGCGAAAAACTGCTCAACGCACTGGTGGCAATCGACACCGTAGACCTCCCCGCAAGCCAAATCCCCGACTCGGTCTACATCGCTCGCCTCGAGGCTATAGGCTCGGCCATACCCCTCTCCTACAACAATGTGGTCCGCAACTACATCATCTCCTACACCACCCGCAACAAGGGCGTGATGAGTCGCGTTCTGGGCCGCTCGCAGTACTACTTCCCCATCTTCGAAGCCGAACTCGATGCACAGGGTATGCCCCTCGAGTTGCGTATGCTCCCCGTCATCGAGTCGAGCCTCGTCCCCACGGCACGCTCCCCCAAAGGAGCCTCGGGCCTGTGGCAATTTATGTATGGCACCAGCAAAGGCTACGGACTGGAGGTCTCCTCCTTCATCGACCAGCGATTCGACCCCACACTCTCCACCCGCGCTGCCTGCAAATTCCTCAAGCACCTCTATAATATATACGGCGACTGGAACCTCGCCCTGGCGGCCTACAACTGCGGCCCCGGCAACGTCAACAAAGCACTCCGCAAGACCGACGGCAAGGGCGGCTTCTGGGATATCTACCCCTATCTCCCCAAAGAGACCCGCGGCTACCTGCCTGCGTTCATAGCAGCCACCTACGCCTACCACTACCACGATCAGCACGACATCACCCCCGCCGAGTCGCTTGTACCCCTTGCAACCGACACCGTGAGGGTCCACCGCATTATGCATCTCGAACAGATTAGCAGCACCATCGGCACCCCCATAGAGGTGCTCAAAGCCCTCAATCCACAGTTCAAACAGCAGATAGTGCCCGCCGTGCGCGGACGCTCCTACGACCTTGTACTCCCCCTCTCCGAGATGGGCAAGTTCCTCGACAACGAGGCCACCATTATGGGTAAGGACACCATCTATCTGGCCGAATATATGAGTCCCCGCAAAAACGGCGAGATGCCCACATTCGTCATCGACAGCAAGATTCACAAGGTTAAGTCGGGCGAGAACCTCTCCGCCATCGCACGCAAATATGGCGTCACGGTGAAGCAAATATGCAAGTGGAACAACATCAAAGACCCCTCCAAAATCCGAGTGGGACAGAAACTCGAAATCTACCTCAAATAGACACACTTATACCCCCACACAATGAAGTTCCCAATCCTCGCCAACGACACCATAGTAGCCCCCGCAACACCCTCCGGAGGAGCCATTGCAGTGGTCCGCATCGAAGGCCCACGAGCCATTGAGATTGCCGACGCCTTCTTCACCGCCGACAAAGGTACCCCGCTGGCCGAAATGAAGGGCTACACACTCTCTCACGGAGTGGTTGGCGACAGGGATAGGCGAATAGACGACGTCGTTGTGGCTCTCTTCCGCTCGCCGGCAAGCTACACAGGTGGAGATATGGTGGAGATCTCCTGCCACGGCTCCGCCTACATCGTGAGCGAAATTGTGCGCCTGGCCATCGACAACGGAGCCCGCAGCGCCACTCCGGGTGAATTTACCAAACGGGCCTTCCTCGCCGGCAAAATCGACCTCTCCCAAGCCGAAGCTGTGGCAGATGTCATCGCCGCCGACTCGAAGGCTTCACTCTCCCTGGCCGACACACAGCTCAGAGGAGGCTACTCCGCATCGCTCGCCTCTCTCCGTGGCGAACTGCTCCGTCTGGCCGCCCTCCTCGAACTCGAACTCGACTTCTCGGAGGAGGATGTGGAGTTTGCCAACCGAGGCGAACTCATTGAATTGCTGGAGCGTATAGATGGCGAAATGGCACACCTCACCCACTCCTTTGCCACAGGTAACGCCATCAAAAAAGGTGTCGGTGTGGCCATAGTCGGCAAGCCCAATGTGGGCAAGAGCACCCTCCTCAACCGCATCCTCGGCGAGGATAGGGCTATGGTGAGCGAACTCGCAGGCACCACAAGAGATACCGTCGAGGAGTGCATAACCATCGACGGCGTACTCTTCCGACTCATCGACACCGCAGGACTCCACAACACAGACGACCGACTCGAAAATATGGGCATAGAGCGCACCCTGAAAGCTCTGCAGAGTGCACAAGTGGTGGTCGAATTGTTCGACAGCCCGAGCTCGGAGGACATCGTGGAGATAGGCAATGAGCAGAGGGTTATTCGTGTGATGAATAAGTGCGATAGGGGCGAGCGTGACCTACCCGAGGGGTGGATTGGCATCTCGGCCAAATATGGCGACGGTGTGGAACATCTGTTGCAGACCATCCGAGGGAGCGTGGATACGGAGGCCGTGATGAGTGGCGAGACTGTGGTATCAAATAGCCGCCACTACGCCGCTTTGTGCGAGGGCCGCGAGGCATTGTCGCGTGCGAGGGAGGGCCTTGAGATGTCGCTGTCGTCGGAGCTCGTGTCAATGGACGTGCGCGTAGTGTTGGACTCCATCGGCACCATCACTGGCGAAGTCACCTCGAGCGACATCCTCGCCGAAATCTTCTCCAAATTCTGCATCGGTAAGTAATTTTTGCACTCTAACGCCTACTAACAAACACTAATGCCTACAAAAATCGGCTGAAAATCATACAAAA
>JAFPBB010000060.1 GCA_017390585.1 Tidjanibacter sp.
GGGTGGGGCGTTTCCCTTAATTCAAAATGCAAAATGCAAAATTCAAAATTATTTAGCCTTCGGCGAGCCACCCCAATATACTCCCTCTATTACTCCCCCTCTAAGTTAGAGGGGGTGCCCGTAGGGCGGGGGCGTGTGTCAATTTTGAATTTTGAATTTTGCATTTTGAATTAAAAATAAACTCCTCCCCGTTGACTCGGGGAGGAGTTTATTTTAGAGGTCCACGCGGAGGAAGTCGCCATCTTTCGAGAAGTCGAGGTCGAGACCGCTATTGAGTTCCACGTCAATCTGGTGGTCGCGCTCAATATCCACAATGAAGTTGTCGGGATAGTTGGTGGTGACATACTCCGCAATCTTCGTGGGCACCACTGAAGTGGGCACACCTGTGGTGCGATTCTCAATCTCTTTCCACTCGCCATTCTTGCGAAACTCGATGAAGGTGCCGTCCGAGAGGCTCACCTGATAGGTGTAGGTCGCGTCGTCGTAGTCCTTCACCACATTGCGTACGGAGGCGCCGGGGAAGTTGTCGGAGATGAATGTGGAGGCGGTAGTTGGGAGGTCGCCGGGGTTGATGAGCCTGTCGTCCTTCTCGCAGCTCTGCAGGGAGAGCATTGTTGCGGCGGCAATAGCCACCATTGTAAGAAACCTTTTCATAACTGTTATTTTTGTTTTTTTTGATTTGTTTGATTTGGTAATTGGATATGTGGTTAAGATTCTATGTATCTGACTATTGTAGGGGGGGGATGGGGACTATTAGTCGTCGTAATGGCGGATGCGTCCGGCAGAGTCGAAGACCAGTTCGAGACCACCCGTGATACGCACCTCATAGTGGCGAGTGCTGTGTTCGATTTCGGTGACTACTGCATTGGGGAAGTTGGCCTCCACATAGTCGCGGATCGACTCGGGGATGACCCCTGCGGGGACTGCGCCACCGCGTCGGCACTCCACCTTGCGCCACTCACCTCGGCGTCCGAACTCAATCTTGGTGCCGTCGGTGAAGATGACATCGTAGGTGTGGTCGGTGATGTCGTTGTCGAACTTGGCATAGGAGAGGGTGTGGTTGGGGAAGTGCTGGGTGATGAAGCTGCGCGCCTTTGCGGGGAGTTTCTCGAAGGTTATGGGCCTCTCGTTGGCGGAGGCGGAGAGTGCAAGTGCGAGGGTTGCCAGAAGAATTACGATTCGTTTCATAGTGTGTGTTTGTGTTTATTCGTTTGAAAAAATGTTATTAACTCTGTTTTGTAGTACAAAGGTCGATAGCAATACTGAAAAGAATCCGAAAATGGGGCCAAAGAGCAAAAAAAATGAAAAAAATTTTTCCACCCCGCAACAATTCGGAATCTTTTCGGTATCTTGTTACACCTTTGTGACAGCAAATGTAGACTAACACGCACGCATATACCTATGAAAATACTCATTGTGGAGGACAACCTCGACCTCTCCGAGATTATGACCCGCGCCCTCGAGGCCGAACGCTACATTGTGGAGACCGCCTATGACTACACCTCGGCCAGCCGAAAGATTGGCGACTACGACTACGACTGCATCCTGCTGGATGTGATGCTCCCCGACGGCTCGGGACTCGACATCCTCTCCGAGCTCAAGGCTGCGGGCAAGAGAGAGAGCGTCATCATCATCTCCGCACGCGGCTCGATAGAGGACAAAGTGGCGGGGCTCGAGCTGGGTGCCGACGACTATCTCGCCAAACCCTTCCACATTGTGGAGCTACTTGCACGCATCCGCAGCGTCATACGCCGCCGCCAGGGAGGCACGCTGGAGATTACGGCCGGCAACGTTGCTATCCGTCCCGAGAGCCACACCGTGCGCATTGCAGGCAAGGATGTCTCGATGAGCCGCAAGGAGTATGACATTCTCCACTACTTCCTCTCCCGCTCGGGCCACCTGATAAAGAAGGAGGCGTTGGCCGAGGCGGTGTGGGGCGACCACATCGACCAGAGCGACGACTTCGACTTCCTCTATGCACAGGTGAAGAACCTCCGCCGCAAGATGGCCGATGCGGGTGCCGATGTGGAGATCAAGTCCATCTATGGCTTTGGCTACAAGCTCCTTAGCAAGGAGTAGACGCAGCACCACACCACCCTAAACAACATTCCACAAACCAACCCCGCCCTACCCCACCATACCAATAGAACCACCACAACACTCCCCGCGATGAAACTCTCCACCACCATACTCCGCCGCATCCTTGCCCCCGCCACCCTCTTGGTGGCCACCTGGACCATCCTCTTCTACTTCGCCATTCTCGGCGAAGTAAACGACGAGGTCGACGACGCCTTGGAGGAGTATGCCGAAGAGATCTCGCAACGCTACCTCGCAGGTGAGGATTTGCCCGTCGACGGCAACGGCACCAACAACTCCTTCCACTTCGAACCCCTCGGACACGGTCCCATAGCCCACACGCTGAGTTTCAGCGACGAGGACATCTGGATAGAGTCGAAAAACGAGTGGGAACCCGCCCGCGTACTACGCACCACCTTCGTCGACGCCCAAGGCGACAACTACCTCCTCACGGTGATGACCCCAACGATTGAGAAGAAAGACCTCAAGGAGGCCCTATTCTTCTGGACCTCACTACTTTGCCTCTCGCTCATAGGTGTGGTGGCACTCATCACCATCGCCGCCCTCAGGCGCAGCCTCAAGCCCCTCTACAGGCTCCTCGGTTGGCTCGATGGCAACCGTCTCGACTCCACCCACACCCCACTCAACAACTCCACCAACATCATCGAATTTGAGCGTCTCAACCGCGCCGCCGCCGACTACGACAACCACAACCGCGCCCTCTACGAACAACAAAAAGAGTTCGTGGGCAACGCCTCCCACGAGATGCAAACCCCGCTGGCCATCTGCTCCAACCGTCTCGACCTGCTGGCCGAAACTCCCCTCACGGAGGAGCAACTCGGCGAGGTGCTGCGCGTGCAGTCGACCCTCTCGCAACTCTCGCGCCTCAACCACTCGCTGCTGCTGCTCACCAAGATTGAGAGCAACCAATTCCACGAGCGAGAGTGGGTGGACATAGGTGAGTTGGTGCGCCAAAGGCTCGAGGATATAGCCGACATCTATGCCCACAAGTCCATCTGCGTGGAGGTGGAGGAGGAAGCACCTCTGGTGATAAATATGAATCGCACGTTGGCAGAAATTGCCACCACCAACCTCCTCAAAAATGCATTCATCCACAACACCGAGGGTGGCACAATCGTGGTCCGCATAGGCCGCAATTATTGGAGCGTGACCAACAGCGGAGCGCCCACCTCACTCGACCCCGAGCGAGTCTTCACACGTTTCTATCAGCCCCACAAGCGTGAGGGTTCCACAGGCCTGGGACTTGCCATAACCGCCTCTGTAGCACACCTCTACGGTTTCACGCCCAGCTACTCCTACGCCCCCGACTCCACATCCTCGAGAGGTCTCCACACCTTCTCTATCCGCAAGGAGGAGTAGACCAAAAGCCCCAAGTCGCACCGCTCCCGCTCGGCATACCTTCCAATATACTCCGCGTCGCAGGCGTGGTTAATAAGCCAATGAAACCATTGGTAATAAAGGCATTAAAAGATACCTGTGAACATAGAGGGAGAGTGGTAGATGTCAGCAGCATCGACTGCGCTGAGTTGTGGCAAAACGAAAAAGCGGCGTACCAATAAGCACACCGCTTCAAGAAAACCTCTACGAT
Organism: Tidjanibacter sp.; assembly: GCA_017390585.1. Classification (GTDB taxonomy): domain Bacteria; phylum Bacteroidota; class Bacteroidia; order Bacteroidales; family Rikenellaceae; genus Tidjanibacter. The sequence continues at coordinate 3,686 of JAFPBB010000060.1, forward strand.
AGGTTTTGTCGTACTAATCTATTGAAAAACAACTCCGCATACATTAGATTCTGAATCATCAAACCACAACTGCTGCGCTTGGGCCATAGCCATACGCCTGTTGTTCCTTATTAGATTTCTACATCAAACCACAACCCTTCGATGATTATGAATTGTCAAAAAAAGTTGTTCCTTATTAGATTTCTACATCAAACCACAACCACTTGCCATACATCACGCTTGTTGCGTACGTTGTTCCTTATTAGATTTCTACATCAAACCACAACACAATATTGAGGAGAGTATGAGTTGCTTGAGTTGTTCCTTATTAGATTTCTACATCAAACCACAACGCTATCCGCAAGAGCAATGCCGAGATTAACGTTGTTCCTTATTAGATTTCTACATCAAACCACAACC
>JAFPBB010000061.1 GCA_017390585.1 Tidjanibacter sp.
GTGAAGGGGTAGTAGGCATAGGGGTAGTAGGTTCCCTCCATCAGTCGTCGGAAACCACCCTTGCCGAACCCCTCTTCGTAGAGCTCGAGGTCTGTGGGGCGCAATCCGGAGACCACGATGTTGACAATCAGTCGAGGCCTTCCGGAGTTGTTATTTTTGGCACTCACACCTGCCGAGCGACCACCTGTGAGGGCGGCTGCGGTGAGCAGGAGGAGTAGCAGTGAGAGTCGCTTCATATTGGTTGGGAAATATAGGGCGTAAAGGTATAAATATCTTTGATATTTAACAACGCTTCGGGGCGATTATTTACTCGTTCCCCATCGTGGTTGGTGCCACTCTATTCGCCTGCCACCGCGTCGGAGAAGTGTGCCACATAGTCGGAGGCGATGGGGTTGTTGGGGAAATCCCTCAGCAACTGCTCGGCTTGGAGTCGCATCGCACCTCGGAAGGCCACGTATTCGGAGCTCTCGGGATGGAGTGGGCGGTGGTTTCGGGCCTCGGCAAGGCGTGCAAATTGCGCTCCGCTTCGGCGAGCTTCGGGCGAGAGGTAGGCCTCTGCAAAGAGCTCCCACACATACTCCACAGCCACCCTCGAGGGGTGGACCATATCTTCGCCATAGAATCGGTAGTCGCGCAAGTCGTCGACAAGGGCCTCATAGGCAGGGAAGTAGTGGCACCTCTCGGGGTGGGCACCCACCACCTCATCCACGGCCACTCGGAGCGTGGCTTTCGAGAGCGAGTTGCCCTCCAGCCCGTCGGCGAGGTGGCGTATGGGGCTCACGGTGAACAAGATGTGCTTCTCGGGTAGCCTCGCCACGATTCGCTCCAGCGCCTCCACAACCTCACCCACCTCGAGTCGTCGGCGAGTGAACTCACGTGCGGGCACCTTGTGGCAATTGGCCACCACCTCTCCCTCGCGTTCGTAGACCCACGCTGTGCCGAGCGTCACAACAACCCACTCGGCTCTGCGGAGTGCCTCCCCACCCTCTTCGATGGCTCCATTGATGGCCGCCGCCACGCGCTCTCCATCGGGGCCGTCGAAACAGCCGTGGGTGTCGAACGAGAAGGCCAAGTTGCCCCTATGGGAGAGCTCATCGGGGACCACGGTGCGCCTCTCCACCATTCGGCCTATGGCGCGCTCGATGGAGAGGGGGTTGTAGAGTGTGCCGAGAGGGTTGGAGAGGGTCTCAATCCCCACCCTCACAAGGCGCTCTGCCACCTCCTCTGCGAAGCAGGAGCCTATGGAGAACACTCTCATCTGTTGGTCCAACCTACTCTGGCTGGGGCGGATATCTATCTGTGTGCGGAATTTCATTGGTGTGGATAGTGAAAGATTTATTTGCTCAACACAAAGATAGGGATTATATTTGTAGTCACACAATCGGAACCCCATAAGTTTCACCCCCAAGAGTGCAGAAAATGACAATCAAAGCCTACCCGAAAATAAACCTCGGACTCGACATTCTCCGCAAGCGCGACGACGGCTTCCACGACATCGACACCCTGATGCTCCCCATCAAGGCCGTGGCCGACACCCTCACCATTGAGCCCAACACCACGGGCGGATGTTCCCTCCACATCGAGGGTCTCCAGGTGGACTGCTCTGCCGAGCGCAACCTCGTGGTGCGTGCGTGGATGCTCCTCAAGGAGCTCTACGATGTGGGCGGGGTCGATATGCAGCTCCACAAAGCCATCCCCTTTGGTGCGGGACTCGGAGGTGGTAGCGCCGACGCCGCAGCCGCCCTCACGGGCATAGCCAAGCTCTACGAACTCCCCATCTCCGAGGCCGAGCTCATCCAACTCGCCTCCCGACTCGGCAGCGACGTCCCCTTTTTCATCCGCTCGGAGCCCACGTTTTGTCGCGGACGCGGCGAGATTATGGAGCCCGCCGAGATGGATTTGTCGGGGCTGTGGTGCGTGGTCTCCAAGCCTGCCTTTGGCATCTCCACCGCCGAAGCCTATGCGGGAGTCACCCCCTCCATCCCTGCCACTCCCCTCTGCGAGCGACTCCGCCTTCCCCTCCAGAGGTGGCAGAGCGAGATTGTCAACGACTTCGAGCGCTCGCTCTTCCCGCGCCACACGGCTCTCCCCAACATCAAGCGCGAGTTGCAACGTTGCGGTGCGCTCTACGCCTCGATGTCGGGCTCGGGCTCGGCAATGTTCGGTCTCTTCGACCACGAACCCACCTACGCCCCCATCTTTGCCGGCGAGGAAGTCTTTGTGTGCAAGCTCTGAGACTACTATAGCAACAAACAATCGAGGGAGATTGGCGTGTCGATTCACACCAATCTCCCTCGACTCATATCTATCGGTCGGTCTATTTCCCCCGGCCTACTCTTCCTCAATCAGCAACACTCTGCACACCAGCGGTTTGTGGTCCGAGAACTCGAGGTCGTAGGAGGCATACTCCTTGATGTCGAAGTGGTCACCCTCGGGGAAGATGTAGTCGATGCGGAAGAGGTCGAAGAGCCCACGGAAGGTGTGCTCCACGCCTCGGCCACAGCTGAGGTAGGCATCATCGAGCCTTCGGCCACGCATAGTGCGGTAGGTGTAGGATACGGGGGTGTCGTTGAAGTCGCCACAGAGAATCACGGGGTGGGGCGAGGCCTCCACCGCCGCAGCCACACTCTCGGCTTCGGAGGCACGATGGCGGTAGTTGTCGCCCATTTTCGCAGCCACAAGAGAGAGCTTTTCGCCTGCTGCTTGGTCGTCGATAATACGCACCGAGAGGGTTTCGTGTCGCTCCTCATCCGTGATGCCCGTCGATTGGAGGTGGACATTGAAGATGCGGAGGGTGTCGCGCCCCATCTTCACATCGGCCCAGATGGCATTGACGTTACTCTCGTCGCTATCGGCCACACCGTGGCGAACAATGGGCCACGTTGAGAGGAGTGCATAACCCGCCCCCGTGGAGCTATCCTTCTGCTCGGGGATGGCGTTCACAAAGATGGAGTAGTTGATGCGCGAGAGGTCGTTGCGGAGCTGAGTGAGGGTTTGCGAGTCGGAGAATTGGGCCTCCTGGAGAGCCACTATGGAGGCTCCCTGCCCATTGAGCCACTCCACAATATCCTCGTAGCGGTTGGTCTTCTGGTCGGGCGAGAGGAAGTTGGCCACATTGTAGCTCACCAGCACAATGTCGTCCCTTGTGCGCTCCACGGCCGAGGCCTTGCTCGCAAAGTCGGGACGATAGAAGAGTGCAATGTTGCTCCCTCCGAGCAGCAACATCGCTCCCGAGACCAAGAACCATTTGCGCCAGCGCACCACCCACCAGAGTGCCGCCACGATATTGAGGTAGTAGACCACCTGGAAAAAGAGACCTGCGAGGGTGAATATCGCCGTGCTCCTCGGGTCGACCACCTTGGCGAGCATACCGGCAATGAGTCCGAGGGCTGCGAGGATGGTGAGAGCCATCATCAGCGAGTCGGCCACAACGAGCAGTGCGCGAGCCACTCCACCTGTGGGGCGTTCGCGTCGTGCGCTACCATATTCGCTGTGGTAGTAGCCGTCGGTTGTTCTGCGTTTGCGGGTCATCTGTCGCTTGGGTTAGTTGCCAAATCAGGGGAACCAAATCTTCCCTTTTTTCTTCCACTCGCGCAGCAGGAGGAAGCCGAAAATCATACCTCCAAGGTGGGCGAAGTGGGCCACATTGGAGCCCGTGGAGGCCACGCCCCCAAAGAGTTCGAGCACACCATAGAGCACCACAAACCACTTGGCCTTCAGCGAGATGGGCGGAAAGAGGAGCATCACAATGTTGTTGGGATGGAGCATTCCGTAGGCGAGCAGGAGTCCAAAGACTGCTCCCGAGGCGCCCACAGTGGTAAAGCGAGGAATCGAGCGATAGCCTTCGGCCAGGAGCGAGGCCACCTCGGCGTAGTTGACTCCGAGTTGGATGATGCCCGCGCCCACACCACAGATGAGGTAGTAGAGCAGGAATCGCTTGGAGCCGAGGTCATACTCGATGACCCTACCAAACATCCAGAGAGCCACCATATTGAAGAACAAGTGGCCCAGATTGGCGTGCATAAACATATAGCTGAGCAGCTGCACAGCCGTGGTGAGCTTCACGGGGAAGCTGAGCGCGAAGGTCTCATAGAACCAAGCCTCCAGACCACGGGGCAGCAACTGCTGGGTGAGGAACACGAGCACATTGGCAATGAGCAGGTTCTTCACCACGGGAGGTATGTTCACAGCGGGGCTGTAGTATCCGTTGTTATTCATCGTTTTTCCGTCTCAATTTTCTTGTCTTGTTATTCTCTTTTGCGGTGAGCACCACTCCACCTCTATCGTCCGAAGAGGCTCTCGATGAGTGCGTTGTCCACCATCCTCACCACGGGGGCACAACTGCCCTCGGCGTGGTAGACATCCTCGAGGGTCTCCACCATCTTCTCCACGCTCATCTCTCCGAGCGGCTTGGCACTGCGCGTGTGGGACAACACCTTGGCGAGTCGCTCCTTGCGCTCCCTTTCGGAGGAGCCCGTTCCGTCGCGGAGCGAGTCGATCATCTCATAGATGACCCTCTCGGCCTCGGCCTCATCGGGGAGTTCGGCGGGGTAGGCCACCAGGTCTATGTGGTTGTCGTCCACGAGGTTGTAGTCATATCCGAAGGTTGCGAAGTACTCCTTCTCATCGCGCAGACACTCCACATCGTCGAGCGAAAAGACCTTCCTCTGCGGGAAGAGAAGTCGCTGTCCCACGGCGGCCTCGTCGCTGCGGATAAGCTCCATATAGTAGTTGTAGAGGAGCAACTCTCGGGCCTTTTCCATATCGACCACGGCCAATCCGCCGCGGAAGGTGGTGGCCACATAGCCGCCACCTATGGGCAAAGCTCCGCTGAAACCACCCAGGTCGTCGGGGGTTATGCACTCCTCGGCGGGCAACAACTGCTCCTCACCAAAGAAGCACCCCTCCTCCAGCTCCAACTCTCCCTCGAGGAGAGATGCGTAGCCATCCTTCTGTGGCTGCGAGGGGATGCTCGGGTAGCTCTCCACCCTGTCGGAGAGGAGGCCGCGATTGCTCCTGCCGCCACCCCCACTCTCTTGACCCGCACTCTCCTCCTCGTTGTCGCGTGCGAAGGGGTTGTAGAAGGGGTTGAGGGTGGTGCGAGGCTCCTCCAAAGGTCGACGTATGGAGCCATCGAAAACGGGAATCTCCACCTCGCCGAGGTTCTCGAAGTCCATCATCGGGATGACACCCGTTTTTGCCAACGACTCCCTGACGGCGGCGTTGACAATCTGCCAGATCTCGCTCTCCTCGCTGAACTTCACCTCGGTTTTCTGGGGATGGACATTGACATCCACCTTCTGTGTATCGACCGTGAGGTAGAGGAAATAGGAGGGGGTGTGACCCGCGGGTATGAGTTTTTCGTAGGCGGCCATCACCGCTTTGTGGATGTAGGGGCTCTTGAAGAAGCGGCCATTGACAAAGAGGAACTGCTCCTCCTTGCGCTTCTTGGCCGACTCGGGCCTGCCGACATAGCCCTCGATGCGCACAATCGACGTGATGGTCGAGACCTCCAGCAACTGCGCCGCCACACTCTTTCCCATCAGGGCCGCAATACGACCCCTAATGGTGCTCTTGGGGAGGTTGAAGAGGGGGGCGTCGTCGCGGTAGAGTGCAAAGGCCACATCGGGATGACAGAGTGCCACACGTCGGAACTCCGTCTTGATTTTTCCCGCCTCGCGTTCGCTGCTTTCGAGGAACTTGCGTCGTGCGGGGACATTGTAGAAGAGGTTGGAGACCTTGAAGTTACTACCCTTGGGGGCCACCACGCTCTCCTGCGAGCGGTATTCGCCACCCTCGATGATGATGCGTGTTGCCAACTCCTCGTCGGCGGTGCGGGTAGTGAGCTCCACCTCTGCCACGGCGGCAATGGAGGGGAGCGCCTCGCCTCGGAAACCGAAGGTCTGGAGCTCATAGATATCCTCGAGCGAGGTGATTTTGCTGGTGGCGTGTTTGTCGAAGGCGAGCCTTGCGTCGGCGGGGGTCATACCCTCTCCGTCGTCGATCACCTGCACGAGTTCCCTGCCATCGGCGCGGAAGTTGACGGTGACCATCGACGCACCCGCATCGACAGCATTCTCCGTCATCTCCTTCACCACCGAGGCGGGACTACCCACAACCTCACCTGCGGCTATCTGATTGGCCACACAATCGGGCAATACTCTAATCTTCATCTCTTGCTATCAAATTGCTTGGAGCAACACCTCTCCACTAAAAGTTGATGCTACGCAGCAGTGCCAGGAAGCCCACAACGAGCAACACCACCAGCAACAGGCGCGATGCGCTACTCTTGCGTCGCACGGCAGCCTCTCGCTCGGCTCTCTCGAGTCGTTGCTGGGAGCGCGCACGCAGCAGGTCGCCGGGCTGTCGCTCCTTGTTTGCCTCCTCGCGGGGCGCGTGTCCGAGTTCTATGCGTCGCTGGTTGCGCGCCTCCTGCTCGGCGTCGTAGTAGCGTGGATTGTAGCTGAATTGGCGGGGTTTGCGCCTCAAAGACTGACCTATTCCAAACATAAAATGGGGGTATTTATGGATTCCGTTTATTAGACTACTATGGGTGGCCCGTTGTGAAGCCACCCACAAATGTAGTTATTTTATTCCGAATCTATCCGAAAAAGTTTCTCATCCTGTCAAAAATGTTCTGCTCGCCCTTCTCCCCTTCGGCCTTTTTGAAGTTGGGCTGCTCGGCGAGTTTCTCGAGGAGTTTTTTCTCCTCGCTGGTGAGCTTGGTGGGGATGACGATGTCCACAATGGCCAAGATGTCGCCCCTGCCGTAGCCGTTGACCGAGGGCAGACCCTTACCCCTCAACCTCAACACCTTGCCTGCGGGGGTGCCGGGGGCAATGCGGATGCGGGCCTTGGAGTCGATGGTGGGCACCTCCACCTCGCCACCGAGGATGGCTGTGGTCACAGATATCTTCAGGTTGTGGAGCAAATCGTCGCCATCGCGCACAAGCTCGGGATTCTTCTCCTCCTCGATGAGCACGAGCAGATCGCCGTTTACTCCGCCCCTGCGGGCTGCGTGGCCCTTGCCGCTGACAGAGAGCTGCATACCCTCTGCAACACCTGCGGGGATGGCAATCTCCACCACCTCCTCGCCACGCACAACACCCTCACCGCCACACTTGGGGCAGAAGGCCGTGATGACCTTACCCTCGCCTCCACAAGTGGGACACGCGCGTCGAGTCTGTGCTCTGCCGAAGAAGCTGTTGACGGTCTCTATGGTGTAGCCTGCACCGTTGCAATTGGGACAGGTGGAGTAGCTGTTGGAGTCCTTAGCACCCGAGCCGCCACACTGGTCGCAAGCAATCTGCTTGGCGATTTTGATTTTCTTGGTACACCCCTCGGCGATCTCGCTCAGCGAGAGTTTCACCTTCACGCGGATGTCGCCACCGCGCCTAACCCTCGGAGCACTTCCGCCACCGCCGAAACCTCCGAAGCCACCGAAATGACCTCCGAAGATGTCGCCAAACTGGCTGAAGATGTCCTCCATCGAGAAGCCGCCGAAGCCGCCTCCGCCACCGAAACCACCGGCTCCGCCCTCCATACCGGCGTGGCCAAATTGGTCGTAGCGGGCCCTCTTCTGGGGGTCGCTGAGCACATCATAGGCCTCTGCGGCCTCCTTGAATTTCTCCTCGGCCTCTTTGTCGCCGGGATTTTTGTCGGGGTGATATTTGATGGCTGCCTTTCGGTAGGCCTTTTTCAATTCGTCGGCGCTGACGTTTTTCTCAACGCCGAGCACCTCGTAGTAATCTCTTTTTGCCATAATTGCTTGTTGGGTATCAACATTTTATCTACTTTGCTTTGGCTCCCCCTGCAGGGGCCCCAAGCGAGGCTACTCGCCCACGACCACCTTGGCGTAGCGGATCACCTTCTCCTTGAGTTTGTAGCCCTTCTGCACCACGTCGATGATTAGACCCTTCTTGTCGTCACCCGCGGGGAATTTGGCCACAGCCTCGTGGAGGTCGGTGTCGAGGGGGAGACCTATGGCCTCAATCTCGCTCACACCCCTACCCTTGAGGGTCTCCTTCATCTTGAGGTGGATGAGCTCCACACCCTCGCGCACGGAAGCCACGTCGGTAGCGGTCTGCATCGCACCCAGCGCGCGGTCGAAGTCGTCTGCCACAGCCAACATAGCCTTGATGACATCCTCGCCGCCGCTCTCAATGAGCTCCATCTTCTCGCGGAGGGTGCGCTTGCGGTAGTTGTCGAACTCGGCCGACAGACGGAGATACTTGTCCTTCCACTCCTCGGCCTCGGCATTTGCCGTTTTGGCAGACTCTGCCACCTCGCCCTCTGCCACTTTGTCAGCCTCGGGGGTGGCGGTTTCAACATTTTCAGCCGCATTGGGCGCTACATTTTCTTCACTAACCTGCTGATTTTCAGCCGTAGTTTTCTCTTTTTTACACTTGGTCATATTTGGTTTTTGTTTGTTTCTACCCTATGGTGTTCAAAATGTGTGCCGTACACACCCGCGCCACCCCTGCAACGGAGCAGCCCCCACCACGCACAAAAAAGCGCAGACAACGAGATGAATGCAAGGCGCACACACCTCCCATCCATATCAGACGCACACACCTCCCATCCGCCCCCACTCAAAAAAATGCAATATGTGAGGGGATTTTTGTGCCAAACGAGAGAGCGAGTCCGCAGCCCAACTCCCCATCCAACACAAAAAAGCGCAGATAACGAGATGAATGCAAGGCGCACACACCTCCCATCCGCCCCCCTCAAAAAATGCAATATGTGAGGGGATTTTTGTGCCAAACAAGAGAGCGAGTCCGCAGCTTACTCTCCCTCGCAACAAAAAAGCGCAGATAACGAGATGAATGCAAGGCGCACACACATCCCATCCATATCAGACGCACACACCTCTCTTCCGACCCCCCGCAAAAAATGCAATATGTGAGGGGATTTTTGTGCCAAACGAGAGAGCGAGTCCGCAGCTTACTCTCGTAAGTGAGGAACTCGCTCTTCGATGTGCGGTGCAAAAAGCACCCACAGAGTGCATTTTTTACTTGCCGGACTGACGAGTAGCCAACACAGCAACAACGCTCAAGCTTGCGGGCTGGAGCATAGTAAGACCCTCGAACTGGAGGTCGCCAACGTTGATGGTCTTACCAACGCCGAGGTTGGTGATGTCGATTACGAGCTCGTCGAGCAGGTGCTCCTCGAGACCCGAAACAGCAAGTTTGCGACGGAGAACCTGGAGTTTACCACCGGCCTTAACGCCCTCCGAGTTACCCACGATAGCCACGGGAATCTCGATTGCAACGGGCTTACCTGCAGCTACGCGATAGAAATCGATGTGCTGGCAGTAGTCCTTAACGGGGTGGAACTGGGTCTCACGCATAACACCCTTCTCGATGTTGCCATCAATGTTGATCTCCACGATGTAGGATTTGGGGGTGTAGAGGAGTTTCTTTGCCTCTGCAGCCTCAACGGAGAAGTGGATGGTCTCGCCACCGTTGCCATAGAGCACGCAGGGGATGAGTTTCTCACGACGGATGTCTTTTGCGCTTTTTTTGCCGAACTGCTCGCGCTTAACGCCTTTAATCTGAATAGTTTGCATAATAAGAAATGTGTTGAAGTTAATAATGTTACTTGGGTGACACTCAGTGCGGACTATGCAATTCTCCGCACCCCATAATCACTTGCGGCTGCAAAGGTACTAAAAATTTCAGAATTCAAAATTCAAAATTCAAAATTATTGCTCCATTGTTGCCTCACGCAATGCATTTTAGACTCACAAAACGGGGAGCCACCACTCGGCGACTCCCCATCTCTACTCTACCTGTCCCCCTCACCTCCTAATCCAGATAAGGGTATTTGAGTATTTCCTTTTGAGTCACAACGAGGAAACCATCGCTATCCATATACGCAGGAATGCTTGCTTCGAATTGAGCTTTTTCATACCTCACCACTCCTGCCAACTTACCATTGCGATTGAGATCTCGCACGTCGATTTGATAGACAGACATATGTATGTACGCATAATTGTCGTGTACTGCTACCCACATAGGAAGGAGATCCAAATCTTTATGATATCTGCTCTCCCAAATCACATCTCCGGAGGTTCCATTTACATACGACAATTCACCTTGTGCAAGCCTCAAAATATTCCCATTGTCCAACACAACAACTTGGTGAGTAATCTCATAATCGAGGTTATTGCTCCAAACAATCTCTCCTTTTACAAAATCGAAGCAATACATTGTGCGGCCCTGATTGATGTAAATAACCTCACCTTTGGGTTCGGTAACCACAACCCCAACTTGTTCAACAGCGGGAAGATGATTTTGATAGGTTAGCTTATTGTTTGTGACATCATACACATTTAATATCATTGTGCTCTCTCGACTACTATCCTTTTCAAGATCCCACATACAGAAAATAAGGTAGAGCGTGCCACCAATTGATGCGAGTTTTAGCCCGCCATTGGGGAATACAGAGCCTGTGGTGTTCTCATATAAGATTGTGCTTTCTCCGGTTAGAATGTGGGTCTTTATTAAACGCACACAATCCTCATCTTGTGGGACTTCAAAATGATAACAATAGTCGTTATACCCCACAACTCCACGCCACATCGCAAGACTCTGCCAAGAGTCTTTGCTCCACACAATTGTCTGAGTGTCGAGATCGAAGCAATAAAGCGCCGTATCACCTTTATTCACATCTGAGTTCTTACTCATCACCACAAATAAGTTGTCGTGCAGATATCCTTGATTGATCCAAGAATGGTCTGGGTGTGGGTTGGGAAGATACCACTTGACTTTTTTCTCATCCAACGATACTCCCGCAAAACAATGTGTTCCATCGTGGATGTTAACGGCTCTAACCATCAGAGTAGAACCATATTCGTATATGGGTACATTATTCCCCACCGTCCTTTTGTCTTGTAGGCATTCGATACTAAATATCGGCACCAACGAAGTATCATCACCTTCGTAGTACATAGGAGGTTGGTTGGGCGTCTCAACACAACCAACTAACAATATGAGTACTACTGAAACAACAAACGAATTATATTTCATAAACCCTTGTATTAAATTTATTGTACTCCAAAATCACCCCCCCCCAAGATAGGAAAATAAAATCAAAAAAGCAAATAAAAACCTCGAAATCAATTGAAATTCAACAATTTTACCTATCATCAGCACCAACAATTAGTGCCCAAAGGGGAAATTGATAACGCCTCCGACAATCTCCGGTGGTCACACACTCCCACTTTTACCAACAACTGACTACTCCACGCGAGCAAGGGCCACGGTGGCCACCCCGCAAATACCCACTTTGGGGGATTGACTTCCGAGTCGAAAGAGGTTATTTTTGCAGCAGCAAAAATAACCAACAGAGTCTATGAAACTTTCCGAACTCAAAAATGGTGAACAGGCCATCATCGTCCGAGTGGCAGGTCACGGCGGATTCCGCAAGCGCATTATGGAGATGGGCTTCGTGCGTGGTGTGGAGGTGAGCTCCGTGCAGGACTCGCCGATGCACGACCCCGTGAAGTACACCGTGATGGGCTACGACGTCTCCCTGCGCCGCAGCGAGGCCGAGATGATCGAGGTGCTGCCCGCAGGCGAGGCCAACCTCCCCATTGAGACGGCCGCACCCTCCTTCACCTGCAACTCCATCTGTGAGAGTTGCGCGGTGGGCAACTGCACCTCCCGCGGAGCCCGCACCCTCCGCAGAAACGAGATCAACGTGGCCCTTGTGGGCAACCCCAATAGTGGCAAGACCTCCCTCTTCAACGTACTCTCGGGCAGCAGCGAGCACGTGGGCAACTACAGCGGTGTGACCGTCGACGCCAAGCTCGGCAAGCTCACCTACAAGGGCTACCGCATCAACATCACCGACCTGCCCGGCACCTACTCCCTCTCGGCCTACACCCCCGAGGAGGTCTACGTGCGTGAGCATCTCTACAACTCTATGCCCGACGTCATCCTCAACACCGTCGTGGCCTCCAATCTCGAGCGCAATCTCTATCTCACCACCGAGCTCATCGACCTCAACCTACGCACCGTTGTGGCGCTGAATATGTACGACGAGCTTCAGCAGAGCGGCGCCCGCCTCGACTACAACTCGCTGGGTGCGATGATCGGCATCCCAATGATACCCACCATTGCCAAGAGTGGCTACGGCATAGAGCCCCTGCTCAACGCCATCATCGACCTCTTTGAGGGTCGCAATGCCGACGCCCGCCACGTCCACATCAACTATGGCCACTCCCTCGAGGGCCAGATCCGCCGCCTCTCCGACACCATCCGCACCGCCCCCGACCTACCCAAGCAGTTCCCCGTGCGCTATTGGGCCATCAAGCTCCTCGAGCGCGACACCAAAGCCATCAGTCAGCTCACCGTCTGCAAGGACCTGCTGATGTGGAAGGAGTTGGCCGAGGAGGGTGCTGCAAAAGTGGAGGCCGAGGTGGGTAGCGACATCGAGACCATCCTCAGCGACCACAAATACGGATTTATTGCCGGCGCACTCGAGGAGACTCTCCACGAGAAGGGTGCCGACTTCAACCACCACTCGCGCCGCATCGACCGCTTTGTGGCCAACCGTTGGACCGGCTTCCCGCTCTTCATTCTGCTGATGTGGCTGATGTTTTGGGCCACCTTCACCCTCGGCGGCTACCCCCAGGAGTGGATTGAGGCAGGATTTGGATGGTTGGGCGAGTGGCTGTGGGGCGTGATGCCCGAGGGTGCTCTGCGCGACTTGGTTGTGAACGGCATTGTGAGTGGCGTGGGCAGCGTGGCCGTGTTCCTCCCCAACATCCTGATTCTCTATCTCTTCATCTCGCTGATGGAGGATTCGGGCTATATGGCTCGCGCGGCTTTCATTATGGACAAGCTGATGCACCGTATGGGGCTCCACGGCAAGTCGTTCATCCCCCTGCTGATGGGCTTTGGCTGCAACGTGCCCGCCATTATGGCCACGCGCACCATCGAGAGTCGCTCCTCGCGTCTGATAACCATCCTTGTCACTCCGTTTGTGTCGTGCAGTGCCCGCCTGCCCGTCTTTTTGCTCTTGGCCGGCACTTTCTTCCCCCACGGTGCCGCCACGGTGCTCATTGGGCTCTACCTGCTCGGCATCCTTGTGGCCTTCCTCACGGCTCGCCTCTTGCGCCTTTCGAAGTTCAAGCGCGACGAGACCCCCTTTGTTATGGAGCTTCCGCCCTACCGTATGCCCACTCTGCGTGCCACGGTCAAGCATATGTGGGATAAGTGTGCCCAATATATCCGCAAGATAGGCACCACCATCCTGCTGGCCACCATCCTCATCTGGGCCCTCTCCTACTACCCCCGCCCCACGAGTGACAAGGTTGTTGCCACCCCCACCGAACTCGCAGCGAACACCCCCTCCGAGGTCGGCACAAACGAGGCACCCACTGCAGAAATTGCCACAGCAGAGATTGCCACAGCAGCTGCAAACACCGCCTCTGCCGCCACACTCAGCGCCGAGGGTGAGCGCTACTCCCAATCCTTCATCGGACGCATAGGCCACTTCATTGAGCCTGCGATGCGCCCCCTCGGACTCGATTGGCGTGCGGGCGTGGCCCTGCTGACGAGCATTCCTGCCAAGGAGTTGGTGGTGAGCACAATGGCTGTGCTCTACGGTGGCGACGACATTGCCTCCCTCTCGCGCAATATCACCACCCACAGCGGCCTCACCCCTGCCTCGGCCCTTGCTTTTATGGTCTTCATACTCCTCTTCTTCCCCTGCATTGGCACATTGGCGACCATCAAGGCGGAGACGGGCAGTAGGGGTTGGATGTGGTTCACGGCGCTCTACAACACAGCCATTGCGTGGCTCCTTGCCCTGCTGACATTCCACCTCGGCAACATCATCTTCTGACACCTATTAGTATAGAGTGGTGCCATCAGCACACACCTTGACACAAAGCGAAAGGGTCTCCACATTCTGGAGACCCTTTCGCTTTCCGGCTGCCACACTCGCGGCTGCCGCTGATTTCTATTTACCCCTACGCAGGATGCGCAGCACCTTTCGGGAGCGCTGACTCATATAGACGTCATCGTTCTCCACAAATTGGGCGAGTTGCTCGTGGGTGTAGCCACGGATGGTGAGGAGCTCCATATCGGTGTTGTACTTCACGGAGAAGCCACCCGCGTGGAGGTCGTCGACAATCTCCTGCATATACCTCGACGCGTCGATGCAGAGTGCCATACTGATTGCGGAGTTCTGCACCAGATGTACCTTGGCCCTGTGGCGCTCCAAGATGGCAAAGACCTCGGCCATACGCTCCTCGAGGATGAAGGAGTAGTCGCGGGGCTTGATGGAGAGCAGCGTCTGTCCCTTCTTGAGGATGAGTATGGGTGTGTCGATGGGCTTGGAGATGCTCTCCTTGATGACACTTCCGGGCAGCGAGGGGTTCACAAAGCACTTCACATAGAGGGGTATGCTCTTATTCTGGAGAGGCTTGATGGTCTTGGGATGGATGATTTGTGCGCCGCTGTAGGCCAACTCGATGGCGTCGAGATAGGTGAGCTCGGGGATGTAGGAGACGTTCTCAAACTGCTTGGGGTCGCCATTGAGGATGCCCTCCACATCTTTCCAGATGGAGACACTCTCGGCCTCGAGGATGTAGCCTGCCACGGCAGCCGAGTAGTCGGAGCCTTCGCGTCCGATGGTTGTGGTGGCACCCTGCTCGGTGGCACCGATGAAGCCCTGCGACACCACCACCTTTGCGGGGGAGGTCTCCACGGCCCTCAGGAGTCGGGGGGTGGAGGCTTCGATGTCGATGTTTGCATCGCGGAAGCGGCTGTTGGTGAGGAATATCCTGCGGATGTCGAGCCACTCGGCGCGGATGCCGTCGAGGTTGAGATAGTCGGCCACGATGGATGTGGAGATGAGCTCGCCGAAGCTGACGATGCGGTCATACCACTCCTCGTAGGTGCGGCTCTTGGGGTTGGCCAGGGTAATGATCTCCTCGAGCTCCTGATAGAAGCCGCGCACACGCTCGGGGAGGTGGGGTTGTCCCCAGAGGTCGGCGAGGATCTCGGCGTGGTAGTCGACAATGGTCTGCATAGCCACCACGGCTTCGCCCGTGTGACCCTGCCAGAAGGCCTCCATCACTCGCTCGAGCGCATTGGTAGTTTTGCCCATTGCGGAGACGACAATGAAGAGTCGTCCCTCGGTGTTGCGTGCGATTTGTGCCAGGTTACGCACACCTGCGGCCTCCTTGACAGAGGCGCCGCCAAATTTGTATACTTTCATCTCTCTTGGGTTGTGTTCTATGTGTTTGTGGTTATGTGTGGGAGACATTCGGACTCTTTAGAGGGTGTCGACCGCCTGCCCTTTGTTCTTGAGATATTTGTAGATCTCCTCTGTTGCGAGCGAGATTTTGGTCACCGAGAAATCCTCTCCCTGGGGGAATACAAACATTGTGTCGGAGAGGGTACTGAGGTCCACACAATCGCGCTTCCAGCGGCGGTAGTCATACTCGATGTGGATGGAGTAGCGCTGTGCTGCGGGGATTGAGAGCGAGTAGTCGAGTCCGTCGAAATTGCCCTTGAGCAGGAAGCCCTCCATATTGTGAACGAAGTGTGCGGTGCCGAGCTCGAGGAAGTTGCGGGGGTGTGGGAGTGCGCGCACATCGGCCTCCACCTCGAGCGAGTAGGTGCCGGCCTCCACCTCGCGGCGCACGTTCTGCCTCTCCCACTCATACCAATCGGGGATGTGGGCGAAGTAGGTCTCACCCTCCACGGCCTCCATCTGACCATATTCGGTCATCACCCATCGGTGGCCACACTCCTTGCACCAGAGTTCTGCCCCCTTGGAGGCCATACGATACTCCTTGCCACAGTGGGGGCATTGGTAGAGCACCTTGTGGAGACCTTCGGCACGAGTGCGCTTGGTCATACGGATCTGGTTGTCGCGCTGCCAAGCGAAGTCGTCGTAGTAGAACTCGCGGTCGATGACCTCCATAATCTGGTTGTAGTCCATCTTCTCAATCTCCTCCACCGAGAGAATCTGCTTCATTGTGGCTTCGGTCTTGATGAGTCGGTCGCCGGTGTGCCAGAAGGGGGAGTTGATGTGGTTGCCCTGAGTGATGAGGGTCACCACGGGGAGCTTGAGGAGCTTGACGAGTTTGCCGAGCGAGGGGGGAAGGATGGCGTTGGTGCCGCAGAGGGAGTAGCGAGCCTCGGGATAGAAGGCCACGATTTTGCGACGCTCCTTGACCTCACGGAGCTGCCTCACGAGTCGGGTGTCGTTGGTGAACTTACGCTTGGGGATGCATCCCACGCGCGCCATCAGCCACTGGAGTATGCCTCCTATGCCCACAAAGCCGTCGATGGCCACGATGTAGTAGGCCTGATTGGGGAAGGTCGCCTTGATGGCCACCATAAAATCGTAGAAAGCATTGTGGTTGCACAGCAGGAGGTAGGGTCGCTTGACGCCCTCCATATTGACTCTCTTGATGCGCGTGCGGTGGAGCCAGGTCACGGGGAATGATGCAATCCACATCACAGGTCGCAACCACCACGACACTCTGCGCGGTTTCTTGCTCATATCGAGCCTTTTGGCATCCTCCTGCAAGGGGGTGCGGTCGTCGAGCTGACGATGAGTTGGGGTGCTATCTGCGGTGTTATTTTTCATAGAGAAGTGAAAATTGTGTTGAATATGAGGGACAAATGTAATAAAAATATGTGAGAATCCCACAAGCCACCCCTTGGGGCTGCAAAAAGCAGGCCTCGGGAGGTTTGGAACTGTGCGTAAAAATCGCTACATTTGCGTCTCTTGTAACATAACATCCAACCAACATCACAACCAAACTATGATTGAGAATCTCCGTCAACATATCGAGGCCGCTTGGGAGAACCGCGACCTCCTCCGCAACCCCGAGGTGCTGGAAGCCATTGAGCAGGTCGTAACCCTTCTGGACGAGGGCGAACTCCGCGTGGCCGAGCCCACCGAGGAGGGTGAGTGGAGGGTGAATGAGTGGGTCAAGAAGGCCGTAATCCTCTATTTCCCCACCCACGAGATGACCACTTCCCACGCCGGCGAACTCGAGTTCTACGACAAACTCCCCCTCAAACGCGGCTACAAGGAGCTTGGAGTCCGCGTGGTGCCCCACGCCGTAGCCCGCCGCGGTGCCTACCTGGCTCCCGGAGTGATTCTTATGCCGAGCTACGTCAACATTGGTGCCTATGTCGATAGCGGCACTATGGTCGACACCTGGGCCACCGTGGGCTCGTGTGCCCAGATTGGCAAGGGGGTCCACTTGAGTGGTGGCGTAGGCATCGGCGGTGTCTTGGAGCCTGTGCAGGCCTCTCCCGTCATCATCGAGGACAACTGCTTCATCGGCTCGAGGTGCATCGTTGTGGAGGGTGCCCACATCGGACGCGAGTCGGTGCTGGGAGCCAACACGGTCATCACCGCCTCCACCAAGATTATCGACGTCACCGGCCCCGAACCCGTTGAGTACAAGGGCTATGTACCACCCCGCTCGGTGGTCATCCCCGGCAGCTATATGCGCCACTACCCCGCGGGCGACTATGGAGTGAGCTGTGCGCTGATTATCGGCCAGCGCAAGGAGAGCACCGACAAGAAGACCTCCCTCAACGACGCGCTGCGCGAGTTTGGCGTCTCCGTATAACCCCGCCGAGACCCTCCCACCACACCCACTCATCACACAAAGCAAAGAACACAAATGGCAGTATTCATCTACAAATCCCTCCCCTCCACCAACACCGAGGCACGCAAACCCGGCTATCGCCACGGCGACGCCATCATTGCACGCGAGCAGACCGCCGGACGCGGCCAGAGGGGCAATAAGTGGAGCAGCACCGCGGGTGAGAACCTCACCTTTTCGCTGGTGTGGGAGCCCACCTTCCTCGAGGCCAAGCGACAGTTTCTCCTCTCGGAGGCTGTGGCCCTCGCTCTTGTGGACACCCTCCGAAAATATGACATCCGCCCCAAGATTAAGTGGACCAACGACATCTATGTGGGCAACAAGAAGATTTGCGGCATCCTCATCGAGCACGACCTCGGCACCGAGGGCCACCTTGCTCGCACCATTGTGGGCATCGGTCTCAATGTGCTCCAGAGGGAGTTTGAGTCGTGGGTGCCCAACCCCACCTCTATGGCTCTGCTCACCAACGGTGCCCTCGACATCAACGCCGTATTCCAGGAGCTCTACGACTCTCTCGAGGCCCGCTATGCACAACTCCAGAGCGACCCTGCCGCCATCGAGAAGGAGTATGGCGAGTTGCTCTACCGACTCGAGGAGCTCCACACCTATGCCCTCCCCAACGGCAAGCGTTTCGCGGGAGTCATCCGTGGGGTGCGCTCCTCGGGCGAACTGCTTGTGGAGAGCGAGGGTATGGTTGTGCCCTACCTTTTCAAGGAGATAGAGTTCATCATCTAACCCACTCACAAGGGCCGACAATCGACCATCGAGAAAAAAAAGTGAAAAAAAGTTAAGGGGGCGTGCAACGTTTTGCCCCCTTTGTGCATCTACACAGTGAGAGAGAAAGGCAAATGACCATCGAGAGCATCATAGATGGCCTCCGTAGAGGCGACAGCGAGGCTCGCAGAGAACTGTACCAGAGGTACGCCACGGCGATGTTTTCGCTGGTGAGGCGCTACGTCAAGGTGCGTGCTGCGGCCGAGGATGTCTTTCACGATGGTTTCGTTGTGCTCTACACGAAGATAGGCGACTACCGCGGCGAGGGCTCCTTTGAGGGGTGGATGAAACGCATCTTTGTCAATGCGGCCCTCAACCACCTGCGCCAAAGCTCGGGCAAAGGGTTTGTAGACAACGACATCGGCGACCTACCTCCGGGGCGCACGGGAGGAGCTCCACCCGACGCCCTGGCGACACTCTCGGATGAGGAGTTGAGGCGGGCAATAGAGAGCCTGCCGGAGGGCTACCGAACGGTGCTGAACCTCCACGCAGTCGAGGGGTATAGCCACGCAGAGATTGCCCAGATGCTCGACATTGGCGAGACAACAAGCAGGAGCCAATACCTGAGGGCTAAGGCCCGACTTGCCGAAATCATAGGCCGCCACCACTAACGGGCCGAGCCAACCAATGGGAGCCCACCGCTCCCGACTGCAAACCACAGCGACACAAGTCGCACACAGAGGAACAAAACGAAGAAGAGAAAGACTACGATGAAAGACTACGATAAATACGACCACATCCTTGGCGACAAGCTCTCGGGCCTGCGCGAGGAGCCCCCTGCGGATATGTTCGACCGCATCGAGGCCACCCTTGCCGCTATGGCTGCAGCCGAGGGCGAGAGTGCCGAAAGTGCAAGAGAGGAGCAACCCAAGGTTGTTCCCTTGTGGCGCGGAGGATTGTGGCGCACGATAGGAATGAGTGTGGCCGCCGCAGCAGTTGCGGTGGCAGTGATGGTGGGAGTGCGCCTGGAGGCACCCGAGGTGTTCGCACCCGTGGAGCTCGCCTCTATGCCCCATCTGAGTGCCCCCACAAGGCTCACCACACCCTCGCTCCCCACCCCCATTGAGAATAGAGTTGCCGCCATCGCCCCCGCAGAGAGCTGGCTCATTGCCTCCCACGCCCCTCTCACCACCGCCACCCCCGATGTGGAGGTGCTCAAGAGCACAACCTCGGAGGCGGATGACAACCAGAGCACCCTCGAGCAGAGCGCACGCAAGAGTCGCACCTCCACCCATCGCAAGTCGCGCCGCAACCGCAGCCGCCAGGAGGTGGAGTCGCTGGAGAACTATTGGCGCGAGAATCTCAAGCAAGAGAGCTCGGGTGGCATCAACCTGCTCCGCCCCTCGGAGATCGCCGTTGTGGCCACCAATGTGGGCTTCAACAACAGCGACCACATCTCCTCCAACATCGCCCAGAGCCAAATGGTTGCCTCGGAGCGCCACAACCTCGGCGGCACCTATGTCAACCCCTTGTTGCAGAGCCAGCAGCAGAGCGCCGAGCTGAAACACTTTATGCCCACCACCTTTGGTCTCTCGCTCGGCTACACCCTCTCCGACAATCTCTCCATCCACACCGGCTTGCAGTTCACCTTCCTCCATTCGGAGAGCCAGACCGAGGCTGCGGTGAGCCGCTATGAACACCGCCGCTCGATGGACTATGTGGGCATCCCCATTGGCCTTGCCATCGACCTTGTGGAGTACAACAGCTTCGGCCTCTACACCTCGCTCGGCATCGCCGCCGACCTCAACATCTCCGCCACGGATGGTTTCTATGTCGACGGCAGCATCGTCCGCACCGACGCCCTCGATGTTCCACTCATCACCCTCTCGGCGGAGGCTCTCTTCGGCTTGGAGTATAACTTCTGGGGCAACCTCGGCCTCTATGGCGAGGTGGGCTGCACCTATCGCGCCATCAACCGCGAGAACTACCCCGAGAGCTACTTCACCCTCCACCCCTTCAGCTTCGCCACCCGCTTTGGCCTGCGCTGGAGCTTCAACTAATCTGCCCCAACACACAATAAAATATAAGACACCCAAGCCTTATGGTACGGATTTTCAAACACATAGCCTCACTCCTTGCCACCCTCGCCACCATTGCGGCGGTGGTGAGTTCGTGCTCGGCAAACTTTGAGCCCAGTATGGATGTGCCCAGTGTCAATGAGCCCGACGGCTTCGACATCACCTTTGGTGTGCTCAACCCCTACAGCGCCACCATCCTCACCGACAGTGGCACCACCCTCACCATCAAGGAGTATGGCTCCTCCATTGGTGGTCACGAGGGCCTCTACGAACACCAGGGGCGCATTGCCTTCAACTACACCATCACCGACATCTACCCCGCGACCGATGGCTACTACATCCGCCTCAACCGCATCTACCCCCTCGTGGTTAAGGACATCATCCTCACCCCTGCCGCTGCCACCCCATTCCGTCAGCCCGCCGAGCCCCTGATGAGTAGTGGCCCCAAGGACGAACCCATCGAGCCCGAGCTCATCCTTCGCCACCCGGCAATGCCCTCACAGGCCGGTATGAGTGGCGGCTACATCAACATCAATGTGTGCTACCGCTCCGACATTTCGCCCGAGGAGCACACCCCCGATGTGGAGCTCTACTTCGATGGCGACGCCTCCACCTCGGACACGCTCTGCTTCCAGCTGATATATGATGCCGAGGAGGCTTGGGGCAGTGTCAACCAATACCAATGGTTCTCCTTCCGCATTGTGGATGAGATTCTCCCCGCAACTACGGAGGCCAACCTCTATGTATTCTATTGGAGCTGGTGGCTCAACGAGAGAGACCCCTCGGCAGGCACGGATGTCTACGTCAGCATCCTCCACCCCGACATCTACAGTGGTGGTCGCGTGACCACAATGGGCCATTAGTGGGTGACTCGCGCCCCACTTGGAGGTGGAAAATCCATTCTGTGGGGGAGAAAAAAGCGGCGAGAGCGAAAAAAAATCGCCCGAACGCTTGCAGATATAGAAAAAAGCACTACTTTTGCAGTCGCAATTGGGCTGTGGTGTAATGGTAACACAACAGATTCTGGTCCTGTTATTCATGGTTCGAGTCCGTGCAGCCCAACTAAAGAGAGACGCTTCAATGAAGCGTCTCTCTTTTTTTTGTCGAATTTATTCTTCGGCACACTACCCTATCAGTTTCAGCCATATTTGTGCCCACCCGACTAAGGCCAAGCAATCTCTACACTAAAAGTTTTTGGTGAAGCTTTTTACAAAAAGCTTCGAAGAAGAACAATTTTAATCCCCCTACGGGGTCTTTTAATTGCTCACGCTCGGCATAGTCTGCAAGCAGCCTCTGCTCTCGCTCACTCGCAATTTTGAATTTTGAATTTTGCATTCTGCCCCCTCCATTATCGCTCCAGCTCCCACACCTCCAGGTCGCGCGGGGTGCCTCCATCGAGGACAAAGCGCACAGCGGTGCGAACGCGGTGGAAACCATTGTTGCCAGCAGCCCCGGGGTTGATGTTGAGCACCCCAAGTTGCTTGTCGTAGCCCACGCGCAGGATATGGCTGTGGCCACAGACGAATATGGCGGGTCGGAGCGAACGGATGCGACCATAGACCTCGCGCGTGTAGCGCCCACCATAGAAGCCTATGTGGGTCATCAGAATCTTCACACCCTCGCGCTCGAAACAGCGCCACTCGGGGTAGGTGAGTCGGAGGTTGTGGTCGTCGATGTTGCCGTAGACCGCCACCACGGGCTTCCCGAGGGAGGCTATCTGCTCGGCAGTGGCGAGGTTGCCGATGTCACCCGCACACCAAATCTCGTCGACCTCGGCGAGAAATCGGCGTAGGGGCTGGTCGAAGCAGCCGTGGGTGTCGGAGATAATGCCTACTTTGAGCATCGCCAGCAGCGTCATCGCGCACAGAAGAGCCCACCACCCCACAGCGAGAGCCCAACTGCACTATCTGTGGCCGTGGGCACTCTCCGCATTGGGGGAGGGTATCTGTTGCGCTCGGTTGGTGTTAGAAGGGCATATCGTCGATGGGTGCGGAGGCCCAAGCGGGCTCCTCGGTTGCCATCGGGGGCATCTCGGCTGCGGGTGCGGGAGCCTCAGGCGCTTTGCGGGTGAGCTTCCACGCGCGAGCCTCGGTGTACCAACGTCCGTTGTACTCCCTCGACTCGAGGTTGATGGAGACCTCCACCTGCTCACCGGGCTTGAGTGCAGCCGCCTCTGTGGCCTTTTCGCCCCAGAAGCCCACGCACAACTTGCGGTTGAAATCGCCGGGCAGTTCAAACACCACCTCCTGCTTTGTCCACTCTCCACGGGCACTTGTGCCCTTCACCACAGGGAGAACCCTGTAGACCAATCCTTCGAAATCCATAGTTTTTTCTCTTTATTTTATGACTTAATATTTATAGTTTTCCACATACACCTTGCACCATCACCTTATTCTCTGCGCGGCGATTTGCTCACCTCGGAGCAGCGAGGCCTTCTTGTCGTTGCCGGCATTGTAGGAGCCGAGCGAGCCGTCGGCGTGAATCACGCGGTGGCAGGGAATCAACACAGCAATGGGGTTGGCACCCACCGCATTACCCACCGAGCGATAGGCCTTCGTGAAGCCCGTGGCGGCGGCGATGTCGGCATAGCTCACCGTGATGCCATAGGGGACCTTCAGCAACTCCCTCCACACCTTGCGTTCGAAGGAGGTTCCCTCCAAATAGAGGGTAATCTTCTTGGGGCCCTTTCCCTCCAGCAGCGCCACGATTTGGCGGTGGCAGACCACCTCACACTCCTCCAGCACAGCACCCTTCATATCGGCACGCAACTCGTCGAGAGCCTCATCGGGGTCGTCGGCAAAGGCCACACGGCAGACACCCTTGGCGGTGGAGGCGATGAGCATACGCCCATAGGCGGTGTCGTAGAGACCATAGAAGATGGTCTTGTCGCGGAGCCTTGTGAATCCGAGCGGGCGGATGGTCACCTCGAGTTGCCTGCGAGGCAGCGAATTGCCATAGGCCCAGAGGTAGAGCGAGGCCACCGAGCAGGCGGGCGAGAAGAGTCGCTTGTAGTGTTCGAATCGCTTGGGGGTGAGATTCTTTTCGCCATAGAGAGTTGCGAGTGTGCGACGTAGCACGAGGTCGCCATAGGAGAGCACATTCTCCCTGCCGAGCGAGAACATCATCAGCATCTCGGCGCTCCAGAGTCCCACACCATTGAGCGAGGTGAGCTTCTGTGCCAACGCCTCGTCGTCGAGAGCGCGGAGCTCCTGCTCGGCGAACTCTCCTGCCACAAAGCGCTCTGCTGCTTGGGCAATCCACTGTGCCTTGCGTGCGGGGAGCCCGAGCCTGCGCAACCCCTGCTCACCGAGCGAGGCCACCCTCTCGGGAGTGACGGCCCCCACCTCACCAACGATCTTCCCAAAGCTCCTCTCGGCCACCGAAGCAGCCACCTGCTGACTCACAATATTACGCACCAGCGAGCCAAAGAGGGGCTCGTTGGTATCCCTTTCGATGTAGCCAAATTGCTCAATAATTTGTGCCATACGCGGCTCCACGCGACGCAGATGTTCCACCTTGTCGACAAAAGGAAAGAGGGAGTTCATAGCAGTGAGGGGTTGGTTGAGACACAAAGATACGAAATTATCGGTGGAAATCAATCGAAATTGATTATCTTTGGCAGGCGATTGGCCAAAAAAAACGAAGCACTGATTCCTATGAGCAACGGCAACATCCGCTACATACTGAAGAATTTCACCCGCCGCCACCGAGTGAGCATCACCGACGACAACAACCGAGAGGTGTGGTACACCTTCACCAAACCCCACCGAACCATCCTCTATATGCTCGGCTTCATCCTCGTCATCTTTGCAGCCTCGCTCCTGGTGGCAGCCTTCACCACCGTGCTCGACATCGTCCCCGGCTACGACGGCATCGACTCGCGCCGACAGATGGTGGAGAACATCATCCGCCTCGACTCCCTCGAGCGCGAGCTCAACTATATGAGGGTCTACACCGACAATGTGGCACAGATTATGGAGGGTCGCGGCCCCGTGGTGCGTTCCCACACCCCCGCCGACCAGGAGCGCATCTCCACCGAGAAGGAACTCGTGGCTCCCTCTTCGCTCGATAGTCTGCTCCGCAACCAGATGGAGAAGAGCGACCGCTATGGGCTCAACACCAAGAGTGAGCGCACCAAACCCTCCAACGAGGAGATGGTGTGCCCTGTGGGTGCCACCGTTGTGGAGCGCTTTACTCCTGCGCTGGGTCGCTATGGAGTGCGCCTTTCCGTGGCCGACATCCAGCAGGTCTGTGCCGTAGGTAGCGGCACCGTGGTGTTGTGTGTCTACGAAACCCACGGCTACACCCTCCAGATTCAACACTCCTCCAACTTCCTCTCCACCTACCGCGGGCTGGGTCAGGCCCACAAACGTGTGGGTGAGCGCGTGGAGGCGGGTCAGGCCATAGGTGCCACCTGGAACGAAGAGACCCACTCGGGCAACAGCACCGAGATAGAGATAGAGTTCTGGTTCGACGGCAAGGCCGTAGACCCCGAGCACTACATCACCTTTTAGCCCTTTGGCGCATAGATGGGAAGCCCCCTCAATAGTCAACAAGCAAAGTTAGGAACAACACACAACAATAGGTTAGTTTAGATGAAACAGCGACTCGCCCTGCTCGGCTCAACGGGTTCGATTGGCCGACAGACACTCGACATAGTACGCCGCCGCCCCGAGGAGTTCGAAATCACCACCCTCACCGCAGGCAACCAATGGGAGGAACTCGCACGCCAAGCGCTCGAATTCCACCCCGACAGCGTCGTCATTGCCAACAAACAACACTACGCCCCCCTCTGCGAGGCCCTCGCCAAGGAGCCCATAAAGGTCTATGCCGGCTCGGAAGCTCTCGAGCAGGTGGTGGGCGGAGGCGAGGTCGACACGGTGGTCAACGCCTTGGTGGGCTATGCAGGTATGCTCCCCTCGCTGGCGGCAGTGAAGGCCTCCAAGCGACTCGCCCTGGCCAACAAGGAGAGCCTTGTGGTGGCGGGTGAGCACATCATCCGCGAGGCCGCAGCCCACAATGTCCCCATCCTCCCCATCGACTCCGAGCACTCGGCCATCTTCCAGTGCTTGGCAGGAGAGAGCAGTGCCCCCCGCAGGGTCATCATCACCGCAAGTGGCGGTCCCTTCCTCCGCACCCCCGCCGAGGAGTTGGAGCGCGTGAGTGTGGCTCAGGCCCTCGCCCACCCCAATTGGTCTATGGGCGCAAAGATCACCATCGACTCCTCCACCCTCGTCAACAAGGGCTTCGAGGTCATCGAGGCGCGCTGGCTCTTTGGACTGAGACCCGAGCAGATAGACGTGTTGGTCCACCCCCAATCGATAGTCCACTCAATGGTGGAGTTCGACGACGGCGCCATCAAGGCACAGCTCGGCACCCCCGATATGCACCTCCCCATTCAGTATGCACTCCGCTTCCCCGAGCGCGGTGAGCTGGGCGAGGAGAGGCTCGACTTTGCCAAGTGTGCCACCCTCACCTTCGAGAAGCCCGACACGGAGCGCTTCCCGCTGCTCAACACCGCCTACGAGTGCCTCCGCAGGGGTGGCAACAGCTGCTGTGTGATGAATGGCTCCAATGAGGTGGCTGTGGCAGCATTTTTGGCGGGTGAGATAAAATATACCGACATTGCTCGCGTTATAATTGGGACCCTCGAGCGGGCGCAGTTTGTGGCTGCACCCACCATCGAGGAGTATGCAGCCTCCAATCAGGAGTCGAGGGCCATATCGAGTGAGATTGCCTCCCGCCTCCGACTGAAATAGACCACCCACCACCACAATCAAGTGGAAGAGGGCGAACATAACACCCCAACCAACAACAATTAGTCAGAACGTATGGATGTAGCTATCAAAATATTGCAGTTCATCTGCTCCTTCACCCTCCTTGTGATGGTCCACGAGATGGGCCACCTCCTGCTGGGCAAGCTCTTTGGCGTGAGAGTGGAGGAGTTCCGCATCTTCTTCGGCAAGGCTTGGTTCAAGCGTCGCTGGGGCGAGACCGAGTATGGCATAGGCTGGCTGCCCTTTGGTGGCTACGCCAAGCTCGCAGGTATGGTCGACGAGAGTATGGACACCGAGCAACTCAAGAGTGCCCCCCAACCCTGGGAGTTTCGCTCCAAACCCGCGTGGCAACGCCTGCTGATAATCCTCGGCGGCGTGATGATGAACGCCATCCTCGCCTTTGTCATCTATGTGGGCATAAGCCTCGCTTGGGGCGACCGCTACATCTCCAATAGCCAGATGCCCTACGGCTATGTCTACAGCGACTATGCCAAGGCTCTCGGCTTCGAAGATGGCGACAAGATTGTCTCCATAGCTGGCACCCCCATCGAGGACTACGCACGCATCCTCCCCACCCTCATCATCGAGGAGGAGAAGAGCATCGTGGTGCTTCGCAATGGAGAGGAGCTCACCATCGACATCCCCGTGCAGAGCGTTATGGAGCTCTCCGAGCAGACCGACTTTCTCACCCCACGCCTCCCCTTCGTGGTGGCCAATGTTGTGGAGGGAATGGGCGCCGCGGAGGCAGGACTCCGCAGTGGCGATGAGGTTGTGGGTGTCGACGGCCAGGAGGCCCGCTTCTACGACCAGATAGCCCCCGCACTCCTCGCCCACGCCGGCGACACCATAGGCCTCACCCTGCTGAGGGATGGCGCCCCTGTGGAGTGCCGCGTGGTAGTGTCGGCGGAGGGACAAATAGGTGTTGGTCTCGCCTCGGCGGAGTATATACCCGTGGCAAATAGGAGCTACACCCTCCTCGAGGCCATACCCCGCGGTGCGGAGAGAGTTGTGGAGGAGATGCGCGACTATTGGAAGCAGCTGAAGATGATTGTGCGCCCCCAGACGGAGATGTACCGAGCCCTCGGCGGCCCCATAGCCATTGGCGGCATCTTCCCCAACGAGTGGAATTGGGAACACTTCTGGAAGATTACGGCGCTGCTGTCGGTGGTGCTTGCGATTATGAACGTGCTGCCCATCCCTGCGCTCGACGGCGGCCACGCCTTGTTCATTGTCATTGAGATGCTCACGGGTCGCCGCCCGAGTGACAAGGTGATGATGGTGGCCCAAGCCATAGGAATGACCTTGCTGCTGCTGTTGATGTTCTACGCCACCGCCAACGACATCACGCGCCTGTTCCGATAGCTCATTATTTGGCGACTGCCGTCTTTATTTGGCGACTGCCGTCGCTTTCTTCTTTGCGACTTTTTATAAAAAGTCGCCCTCTTCGAAGCTTTTTGTAAAAAGCTTCACCAAAAACTTTTAGTGCAGACTTTGCTCGGCCAAAATAAGGCTGACACGGCGAAGAGATACGCAGTATCTCGCGGAAAATTTTTGGGCGACTTTTTATAAAAAGTCGCAGAACAAACCGCGACGTCAGTCGCAAGAAAAACGAAGCTTTTTGTAAAAAGCTTCACCAAAAACTTTTAGTGTAGACCTTGCTCAGCCCTTTTATCAATTTTGAATTTTGAATTAAACAGCGCCACACACCCTCGTCGAAATTGACAAAGGTGTGTGGCGCCGTAAAATAAAGGGCCTCAAGATAGGCTCGCTACCAAGTGGCGAAGATGGAGTTCAGAGTGTTAACGCGATCGACATAGAGGTCATACATCTTCTCCACAGCGTCGTCGAACGACAGATTTACATCGCCATTGATGTTACCCGTGGTGGCAGGATTCCAGACGGCGAAGTTCTTCTTGGCCGACTCGCCCAGATAGTCATACTCCGCGAGGATGAAACTCTCCACAGCCACAAACTTGGGATAGAGAGCCTCCCAACGCTCCTTGGCCAAAGCCTTGAAGGCGGGATCCTGGAAGAGACGTCCATACCAAATGGCGCCCTGCATAAAGAGCTTACCCTTGGCCTGAGGCGAAGCACTATAGGAGAAGGTGCCCCAATCGAAATCCCAGATGGGACCTGCGGTGAGCTTGCCGCCGCGATCCTTGTGCATATATACGCTACCGGGGTTGGCGAGCTCGTGGTTGATGCAGATCTCATAGACGAGCCAATAGTCCACAAAGGATTGCACATCCAGCTTGGAGGGATAGCCCGTAGCGGGGTCCTTGAAGTTGTTGCCGTAGATGATAGACTCCACCTCGTTGAAGTAGTTTTTGCCCCACTCAAGCTGCTTCTTGGTGATATCATCCTCGTCGGGGAACTTGATGGAGCTGGGGAATCCGCGGGGTGTCCACCATTGGTTGACGTTGTCGAAGTGGAAGTCCATCTCGTAGACATAGCCGCCGGTGATGGCCTCGCCCGACTCGTCGGAGCTCTCCATTTCGGTGATGTTGATGCGGTTCTTGTCGATGCGGATTTGCTCGGCCACGAGGTAGTTGCCAATGTATCGGCCATTGAGGAAAACCTCCACAAACTCGGTCCTCGGGGTCCAGGCGAGGGAGGTCTGCTCGGCGATGTGGTAGGCCACGCGGTTACGCATCATCGTGCGGTCCATAGTGTTGGCGAGCAGCACCCAGCGTTTGTGCTTGGGCATACCGAGCACGGAGGTTTTGGAGGGGAACTTGAGAGCATAGGGCTTCTTGTCGTAGCCCCAGGTGGAGTTACCGCGACCCTTGATTTCCACATCGGTGGTGGCGATATCCTCGAAGCGACCTGCGCCGTAGATGGAGATGGAGGCATCCTTCCAATCATCCTTGGAGACGATATCCTTGCCATCGTTGGTGTTGATGGTCATCACGGGGAGTCCGGAGAAGTTTTTGAGTTCCACCTTGAAGGTGGCGGTGTTGCCATTGGGCAGCTCCACGGTGTATGTCACGGGTGCGGAGAAGTCCACGGGGGTGACACCCGAGGTCTGCTCCTTACCACCCACGGTGACCTTGCCCTCTGCCTCGAAGGAGGGGATGAGGGTGAGGTTGGTGAGGAGGTTGTCGGTGGCGCCATAGAAGCTACTCTTCTCGGGGTCGAACTCGAGGGTCACGCTCTTGGTGAGAGTGGGGTTGAGCGACTTCTCGATGCGGAAGTTCTTGAGTCCGAGGGCGGCTTTGTAGCCACACACGCGGAAGGGGTTGGAGCGCACCACGGTGCCGTCGGCGCTCTTGAAGTCGAGCGTGAGCTCGAAGTTGTAGTCGTCGGCATAGGCCTCATCCCTGAGGATGGCGGAGAAGAAGCCGTTCTCGCGGGGCTGGATGCGCTCGAGGACTACCTCTTTGGGGCTCTTGGTGGAGCCCTTCTTTCGGAGCAGCACCTCGTAGTTGGAGAGTGTGAACACTTCGGCGTCGTAGACCTTGAACACCACATCGGCAGTGCCCTCGGGCAGGAGGATTTCGGGGGTGTCGGCATCGATCACCTCCACGGTGTGGAACTTTTTCTGCTGAGTGGGCTCGTCGGGCTGCTCACAGCTTGTCAGGGCGAGCAGGAGTGCGAGAGCCGCAAGGGAGAATGATTTGAGCAATTTCATCGTTGTCATCTATTTGTTTCTATTGTTATTTTCCTGAGGGTGTGGCTACTCTTTCTTGAATACGCGCACATAGTCGATCTCGTAGGTGGCGGGCAGGCAGCTCTCATCCAGACCCATTGCGCCGCCCCAATTGCCGCCCCAAGCGAGGTTGAGCTTGAGGTAGAAGGGGTTGAAGAAGGGCCAGGTGTCGTAGTTACCCTTGCCATCGTTGTGGAAGGTGAAGTGGAGCTCGCCATCGAAGAAGAATCGGATGTAGTCGGCCGTCCACTCACAGGCGTAGGTGTGGAACTCCTTTTGCGCCGTGGAGAGGAAGATTTCGTGGGTCTTCTGGGTGCCGATGGAGTGGTAGTAGGCCTGGCAGTGGATGCTGGAGGAGACGTAGTTGGGGTGGTAGCCGACGTGCTCCATAATGTCGATCTCTCCGTCGCCGGGCCAGCGGGTGAAGTTCTTGGGCATCATCCAGAAGGCGGGCCAAGTACCCTTACCCACGGGGAGCTTGAGGCTCGCCTCGAAATAGCCGTAGGTCCAACTCTCCACGGTGTTCATACGCACCGAGAGGACCTCACTGCCCACCTTTTTGGCAGTAATCTTGAGCGTTCCGTCGCTCACGAGAGCCACGGTGTCCCTATCGCGCCTACCGCTGACGTAGGTCTGCTTCTCGTTGTTACCCCAGCCGCCTCCGCCGGTCTCATACCACCACTTGGAGTTGTCGGGCAGGCTTCGTCCTGCCGAGTTGAACTCATCCTGCCACACCATACGGTAGCCCGCGGGGGTGGGAATCTCGGGCTCCACATAGACCGCGCCCTCGGGGATGACAAAGCCTTTGGGGGCCTTGAAGCCTGTCCACACGAGGATTTCGGTGAGCGGGTTGCCCGTGCAATCGAGCGTCTCGAGGGAGGGGTTGAGTCGGATGTTGAGCGAGGTGAGCTGGTTGTTCTTGCAGTTGAGGGCGCGCAACTTGGGGAGCGAGGAGATGTCGAGCGTGGTGAGGCGGTTGCCACTGCAATCTATGCTCTCGATGTTGGGAAATTGAGCCACACCCTCGAGCGAGGCGATGCCTGCCGAGGGGACATCGATGCTGCGTATGGGCTCTGCCTCCACCGAGGAGAGCACTCCGTCGCCATCGACATCGTAGGCAGCGATGAGCGCCGCCATAAAGGCCTCATCGGCAACCTCCACAGCCTCCACCAGGTAGTTCTGGCGAACGGGTATATATTTATATGTATCACCCGATTTGACCATCAGTTCCGTGGTACGCACCTCGGAGCCGCGGTTTTCGGTGACCGTAACTTTCAGTTTTGTAGTTCCTCGGATGCCGCCGCTGCGCGAGATTTTGCACCAATCAACGAGCGAGGAGATTCCCCAATCGCAATCGGCCTCGATGGTTAGTTCGGCACTTGCAGCCTCCGAGGAGAATGTGAGCGAAGCGGGGCTCCACTCGATTTGTGCCTCGGGCTTGGGGGTGTCGGTTTGTGGGGTCTCGTTGCAGGCTCCTGCGAGCGAGCTGGCGATGATTGCTACAAGGAGAAGGATTTTATTCATAAGAGTGAGTCGGTATTTGGGCACCTGCAGCTGCGAGCCGAGTGCGCCAATGTTCAGTCCGCACCACTCCACACCATCTCTGGGTGGGGAGGTTTGGCGGTGTGATTTATAGGTATGTTTACTAAAAAATGGCGGGGGCCTCCCCTCACGGATGTGGCCCCCGCCGTGGTTATAGAGCCTTACTCAATCTCGGTGTGCTCCTGGAAGAGGATGTCTTTGATGACAATCTCGGTGTCAGCAGCGCAACCGCCGAAGTCGAAGATGAGGCTGATTGCGGTCATATCCTTACCGGGCATATTAGCCACCTTGTAGACAAACTCCTCCTCTGCAGTCAAGGGGTGACGATCTGCAAAGTAGAAGTGGTTGTCGTCGCCGGTCTGAGTGAGTTTCACGGTCACACCGGGATGGTCGCTATTGGAGGTCATCTTCAGATAGAAGTCGTAGTTCTTATCTGCCGAAGTGGTCATATCGGTGAGGAACTTCACCTGAGCCTGCCACTGGTCGGTGGTAGCTGCGGGGAGCAAGAAGGTGTAGTTGTTGCCATCCTGCTCAACGGTAGGATTGTCGATCTGTGCCCAGCCGGGAGCGTAGTAGTACTCCATCGAGTTTACGTTGCAGCTGGTCCAGAGGTTACCTGCCGAGGTGGGATCCCACTGGGTGAGGTCGCCGAAGCGAGCCTTCTTAACCTCCATATCGAGGATGCCGCCGTTGTCGGTGAAGAAGAAGGTGTAGAAACCTGCGGTGGGACCACCCTCCATAGTGTGGATGTTACCATCGTCACCGGGAATGTTGAAGAAGCCATTGTCGGTCACAACGCCATATTGAGCCTTGGTCCACTCAAGACCCCAATCGCTCTGGCCGAATACCTTGATCGAGCCGCCCTCGGCCTTCATCCAGAGGGTGATGCGATACTGGTTCTCGCTGATGCGTGCCATAGGCATAGGAGCCTCGCCGGTGTTCCAGCCGATGAGCTGACCCTCGGGCTTACCACCACCGTCACCGATGATCCAGAGAGCCTTACCGTTGTCGTAGGTAGCCTTTGCGCCGCCGCTCATAGGAACAACCTTGAGCCAACCCTCGAGTTTCTGGATGCGGTAGTCGCCATCCACAGCCAAGAATTTGAGAGTGGTGGGGTTAACCATCTCGAAGAAGTCGGGATCGATCCACATAGTGGAGAGGTCGATGCCGGTCACCTCAAGCTCCTCGTTCTGAGCGATGGTGAGGTCTGCGGGACCCTCGGAGATGCTCACGCCACCGATGGTAGCCTCGGGAGCCTTGAAGTCGCGTGCGCGGAGCTTAATCTGCCAGTAGCAGCCGGGGTTCTCGGCCACGAGGGTGATGTTGCTCTCGCTGATCTCGGTTACGTGGAATACGGGGTTCTCCCAAACTACATCCGAAGGAACGTAGATAAGAGGAGTGTTGGGTGCCAGGGTGATGGTCGAGCCGTCGAATACATAGGTACTCTCGGTAACGGGCCACTCGATGTCGATATCGGGCTCAACACCGGGGTTGGGACCAATGAGGGTCACGCCCCAGTTGATATACATCTTACCATCTGCGCCGGGGTTGTAGACATACTTGCCGTCGGGATAGAAGGTAACCTCGTCGTCGTAGAGACCGGTGTTTGCCTTGTCGTTTGCAGGAGCGCTCCACCAGCCGGCGGGATTCTCCACGCTCTCGCCACAACCGAGGTGACCCTGAGCATTGCTATCCATTACCCAAACCTTACCTGCGCCGTCGGTACCTGCGAGCATCTCCTCGGGGGTAACAACCTTAACGGCGGGGATGAACTCATATTTCCAAGCGATGGGGCCGCCACCATTGCCGGTGGGGGTGTACCACACGAGGTTGAGTTTCTTCTTCATAGTTGCCACAGCACTCTCAACAACGAGGTAGCGGGGGTTGGTGAGTGCCTCATCGTGGGGAACGTAGGAGAGGTTCTTGCCCTCCTCGAGCACGAGCCAGATCTCCTCGATGCCGGCCTCGTTCCAAACCTGCTCAAATGCGTAGGTCGACTCGAAGGGCTCCACGGTGATAGCATAGTCCTCGGTGAGCGAGGGGTCGGTGCCGGGAAGGGTCGAAACGTCGTGGTTGACATAGAGCGAGCCATCCTCACCAGGGTTGAAGAGATACTTACCGTCGGCGGTGAAGGTCATCCTATCGTCGTAGAGACCCACGCCATCTTTGCCACCTGCGGGGCAGCTCCACCAACCGGTAGGATTGCCAACGGAGTCGCCGCAACCGAAGTGGTCGTTGACATTCGATGCCCACATCCACTCCTGCGAAGCGTTGTTGGAGATGGCGTTGTAGTACTTCGAAGCATCGAAGGGATCGCGATAGGTGTTGGCGAGGGTGAACTCTTTGTAGAGCGAGCCCTCCGAAACGCCACTTGCGTTGTAGGCTTTCACCTCAACCGAGTGGGTACCGGCGTCGCGGAAACGTGCGGTGTAGCCATTGACGGTCACAGCATATTTCTTCTTATCGGCAGCGTTGTCGGGACGAGCCTCATCCGAGAAGATCCACATAGGGGTCATAGCGGGGTTTTTCAGCGTGAAGGTAACCTCGTTGGTTTCGTCATTGACGATGATCTCCACATCCAACTCCGAGGCCACGGGGAGGTTTCCCTTGTCCACTGTGGGGAAGTCGGGCGTACAGCTGCTCACAGCAAACATTGTTGCAGCAGCCATTGCGATATATTTAATAAACTTTTTCATACTTTACCTTTTATAATTAAAGTAGTCCTACTCTCTTTATCGACTAATAGGGGTTCTGGGTCATCTTGTGAGCCTCGTCCACCTTGTCCATCTCGCCCTGAGGAATGGGCCAATACTTCTTGTTGATGGTCCAATCGGTGGTCCTCCACTCGTGGTTGGCAGCGGTGAGCACCTCTGCAGCCTTGCCGGTACGAACCAAATCCCAGTAGCGTTTGCCCTCGCCGAGGAACTCTTTACGACGCTCCTTGAGGATCTCGTCGATGTTGCACTCGGTGGAGAGAGTTGCGCCTGCGCGAGTCTGCACCTCGTTGAGTTTTGCAAGACCCTTGTCGCCCTGCTGGAGGAGCAACTCAAACTCAGCTGCGTTGAGCAGAACCTCCGAGTAGCGGTAGATGCGCTGGTTGTTGCCGTGGTTCATATCGCCGTCGGCCTTCTGACCGTGGTTGCCATTGAGGCGAGCGATATACTTCTTGAGGAAGTTGCCGGTATCCTGCCAACGGGGGGTGTAGTCGGCTGCGCCGGTGTCGGCCATAAACTTAGCATAGTTCAAGATACCGCCATCCTTACGCTGGTCGCCATCCTCATACATCTCGTAGGCGTGTGCAGCAACGGGCGAGAAGCCCCAACCGTCGCAGTAGACACTCTTACATCCGGGGATGCCGATGAGCATAGGATATACGGTACCACCGGTAGCGATGGGCGAACCCCACGAGCGAACAGCGCCCTCGGAGACGTAGTTGATCTCCCAGATGGACTCCTGGCTCCACTCGCCGCTCTCCTCCCAGATGCCTGCGAAGTCATCAACCAAGCCGTAGCTATTCGAGTTGATGATCTCGTTCATATAGCCCAGGGCGGTTGCATAGCGCGAGATGTCGTTCTGGTACATAACCATCTCGGCATAGAGCATATAGGCCATAGCGGTGGTCACGCGACCCTCCTCGCCACCAACGGCCTTCATAGGCAGAGCGTTGAGAGCCAATGCGTCCTCAATCATCTTGATAACGTTGGCATAAACCTCGTCTGCATTGATCTGGTCGGTGTAGTAGGGAGCGGTGAGGTTGGCATCGTAGAAGGGAATGTTGCCCCAGAATTTCCAGAGAACATTGTAGTAGTATGCCTTCAGAATCATTGCCTCTGCAACGTAGCGATTTTTCACGTCGGCGGGGATGTTCTCCATAATTGCGGCCTCCTCGATAACGATGTTGGAGCGGTTGATACCGGAGTATGCGATGGTCCAAATCTGGTTGCAGCAATCCACAGCGGTTGCGGTGTAGTAGTGGGTTTTCACGAGCACGGGCTGGTCACCGTCGTTGGAGCCGCCGCAGTAGATGTCGTCTGCCATAATGTCCGAAACCATATTCAGAGCATTATACTGGTAGAAATAGTCGAACCAGTTGAGGGGGTCGTAGGCGGCCACCACGCTGGTGAAGAGTCGGCTCTCCTCGGTGAAGTAGTTCGACCTGAGAATCTCGGTGGTCGAGTCCACGGTGAGGAAATCCTCTGTACAGCCGTTCAGTCCAAGAGCAGCCAGTACACTAATAGCAAATAATTTAATCTTTTTCATAGTATTAAGCCGTTTTGGATGATTAGAAAGTTACGTTAGCACCGAAGGTGAGGGTGCGAGCCTGGGGATATACACCACGGTCGATACCATAGGCAGTACCGAAGCTGGAGTTACCACCGGTAACCTCGGGATCACAACCGGTATATTTGGTCAGGGTGAAGAGGTTGTCGCACGAAACGTATACCCTCACGCGGGAGATTGCAAACTTCTCGGTCAGATTTGCGGGCAGAGTGTAGCCCAGCTGGATGTTCCTCATACGGATGAAAGAAGCGTCCTCCAACCAGTAGTCCGAAACGCGATAGTTCTCATTCTTCGACTCAAACTCAAACTTGGGTGCCGAGTTGGTTGTGCCCTCGCCGGTCCAACGGTTGAGAATGTTCTTGGGAAGGTTGATGGAGTAGAGGTCGGTACGGCGGCTTACGTTGAAGACGTCGTTACCTGCCTGGCCCTGCAAGAAGGCGCTGAAGTCGAAGTTCCTCCACTCGAGGGTGAGGTTCAAACCGAAGGTCCAATCGGGAGTACCCTTACCGATGATGGTACGGTCGTCCTCGTTGATAATACCATCCTCGTTGATATCAACCCAACGGAAGTCACCGGGGGTTGCATTGGGCTGAATGAGAGTGGTGTTGCCCTCTGCGTCGGTGTGGGTGTAGGCGTTAACCTCGTCCATATTCTGGAACACGCCTGCGGTCTGCCAGCCCCAGAAGTAGGGGAATACCATACCGAGGTCACCACGGGTGAGGGTACCGATCTTGTGGCTATCACCGGTCAGATAGGTCGACTCGTCGCCGAGGTGGGTGAGTTTGTTGGTGTTGTAGGATACGTTGGCATTGATACCATAGTTGAGCTCGCCTGCCCTACCGCGGTAGCCGAGGTCGATCTCGATACCTTTATTCACCATATTACCCACGTTACCGATAGGTGCGGAGTCACCTGCGTAGCTGGGAACCTGCATTGCCATCAGCATACCGCGAGTCTCTTTGGTGTAGTAGTCGAGGCTGAGGGTGAGCGAGTTGTTGAAGAAGCCCAGGTCAACACCGAGGTCGGTCTGTACGGACTCCTCCCACTTGATGTTGGGGTTGGCAAGACCGTTGGGTTTGTTACCCACGATGATGGTCTCGGTGCCACCAACGCCGAAGGGATAGTTGTTACCCGACACCATAGTGGTGGTGTAGCGCATATCACCGATCGAGTCGTTACCGTTCTTACCCCACGATGCGCGAACCTTCATTGCGCTGATGAGGTCGATGTTCTGCAAGAACTCCTCGTTCTTCACGTTCCAACCTGCCGAAAGCGAGGGGAATACGCCCCACTTGTTGTTGGGACCGAAGCGCGACGAACCATCACGACGTACGGTTGCCTGCAACATATATTTCTCTGCGTAGTTGTACGATGCACGAGCGAAGTAGGATGCAAGGCGGTAGGGGGTCGAGTGATAGTAGCCATAGACGCTCTGCCAGCCGTCTGACGAGGTACCGGTTGCGAAGTTGATGTTGGCCATATATTCGTTCACCTCGGGGAGGTTGCTCTTCGAGCCACCCACCTGTGCGCCATTCTGCGAGATGGCTGCCTGACCGAGCAGGATCTGGAAGTTGTGGTCCTCAATCTGCTTCTCATAGGTCAAGGTGTTCTCAATCTGCCACCTGAGGCTGCGGTTCATCTGCTGGTATGCGCTGGTTGCATACTGGGGTTTGTAGGTCACAACCTTCTCGCCTTGCTCGTTGTAGGAAACCTCCTCGGATACCTGGTCGAGGTTGAAGGACTTCTGGTTGCGATAGTACTGCATATTGTAGCCGTGGTTGCCCCAGAACGAAAGGTCGGCACCGAACGAAGTGCGGAAGGTGAGGCCCTCTGCAATCTGCAGGTCGAGAGCTGCGTTGGCCACGAACTTATCGGTGTTGTACTTGGTTGCGGGGAGCTGCATAGTTGCCAGGGGGTGCTGGAGCTCATTGTAGACACCACCGTCCACCATCGAGTAGACCTTACCCTCGGCGTCGCGGATCATGTGGGGGAATACATAGAGTTTCGAACCATCGGGCTGAGCGATGAAGATCTCTTTGTACTGCTCAATCTCCTCCTCGGTTGCGTAGATAGCCTGGAGGGGGCTCATTGCCATTGCCGAGCCGAGAACGGTACCGAACTCCGA
Source organism: Tidjanibacter sp. (assembly GCA_017390585.1). Lineage (GTDB taxonomy): Bacteria > Bacteroidota > Bacteroidia > Bacteroidales > Rikenellaceae > Tidjanibacter. Next base: position 37,820 of record JAFPBB010000061.1, read on the forward strand.
GCTCTCGCCTACGCTACCCACCGAGTTGATGTTTGCATAGGATACGTTCACCGAAACGGTTGCTTTGTTGAAGAGTGCGCGGCTGCTGCTCTTATCGAAGAGGGTAGCCTGGGTGTTGGCACGGAGGGTGAGACGGTCGTAGTTCGAAACGCCATAGTTACCGCCGACGATACCGTCCTGTGCGAAGTAACCTGCCGAGAACATATAGTTAACCTTGTCGCTTGCGCCACTCACCTGCACCTGGTGCTGCTGAACGGGAGCGTTCTTGTTGAGAACGGCGTCAACCCAGTCGGTACCCTTGCCGAACGAGTAGGGATCGGCGTAGCGGGGAGCCTTACCTGCGTTGATGTCACCCTCGTTCATCATAATTGCATACTCGGTAGCGTCGAGAACCAGAGGTTTGCGCCATACGTTCTGCATACCATAGGAGTAGTCGTATGTGATGACTGCATCGCCCGATTTACCCTTCTTGGTGGTAACGAGAATTACACCGTTTGCTGCACGAGCACCATATACTGCTGCGGAAGCTGCATCTTTGAGCACCTCAACGCGCTCGATATCGCTGGGGTTGAGGTAGTCGATACCGCCCGAGAGGGCCATACCGTCGACGATATAGAGGGGCTGCGAGTCGTTGATGGAGCCGATACCGCGGATACGCACCTGCGACGATGCACCGGGAGCACCCGAAACCTGCTGAACTGCCACACCGGAGGAGAGACCACGCAGAGCGTTGTCGATACGGGTGGGAGCCGATTTCTCGATTGCGTCCTCCGAGATCGAGGAGATGGCGGCGGTCACCACGCTCTTCTTCTGGGTACCGTAACCGATAACCACGATGTCCTCGAATACCTCAGCCTCGCTCTCGAGGGTGAAGTTGATCACCGAGCGGCCATCTACAGCCACGGTCACGGTGGTCATACCGAGGTAGGAAACAGTAAGGTGGTTCTTAGCAGGGTCTGCAACAGCGATGGTATACTCGCCGTCGACGCCTGTAATAGTACCTTGGTTGGTCTCATCAACCATCACAGTTGCACCGATTACGGGTTCACCGGAGGTGTCTTTGACCGTACCTCTCACTTGCTGTGCGTAGATACTGCCACAGCCGACGCCCATCATCGCGAGGAAGAGGGCGATTTTAAGTGTAAAGTTTTTCATAGGCTTTTAATTAGTTAGTGAAATATGTGAGTTGAGTTTTGGTTTCAGGTTATGGTGGTGCCTCGCCGAGCTTTGCCTCCCCGCAGCGGAGTGGATGGCTCTCAAATCGATAGTAAATATACCTAAATAACGTGTACGCTCGCACGCGAGGGGGCGATTAAGTGGATAGAAGTGGAAGTGATAGTTGCCTAAAAGTGCAACTATCAAGCGGTTAACCGCTTTGGTTTTTCAAAAAAAAGTGGACACCATTTCTTGACTAAACGGTAGATTTTCGGCTCCGAACGGCAAAAATCCCGCCCCGAAACGCACGCAACACTCCATCATTGGAGTGCAACCACAACGGCATTTCGCCCCTGCTATTGTAGGGGAAAATAAGAGGGTAGCAAATGGAGAAAAACCCCTTCAGGATTGTTCCGCGCAGGGCACTGCCACTACGACTTGAAGGAACCGATGGTGCGGATAACCTGCTCAAAGTCGTCGCGGTTGCCACGCGCACGATTCTTCACCTTCGCGCGATAGTTATAGATGGTGTTGACCGAGTAGTGCAACAGCAGCGCAATCTTCGACGAGTCGGTGATGCCGAGGCGTATGAGTGCAAAGATTCGGAGCTCCGTGTTGAGCCTCTCGCCCTTCTTGAGCTCAATCTGGCCCTCGTCGTCGAGGAGCGAATTGAACTCCTCCACGAAGTTGGGATAGAGATTGAGGAATGCCGAGTCGAAGACCTCATAGAAGTGCTCCTTCTCCGCCTCGATGATGTCGTTGGAGGGGAACTCGCGATTGAGCTCGCTGATGGAGCCACTCATAATGCCCTTACGCACACGACGTTGCATAGAGGCAATCTTGTCGATGTAGTCCGAGCACATCGAGAGGAACAGACCGATGTACTCCTCCTTGACCATATTGGCCTCGGCGATGGAGAGGTTGAGTTGCGAGAGCTGACGGTTGGTCTCCTTGAGGGCGTCGTTCACCGCCTGCACCTCGTCGTTTTTGGCTCGCAGTTGGCGTTGGGCGCGACTTGTACGGCGCAGCAACATAACGACATAGATGCACACAGCCAGGAGAATGGCCGCCATAAAGGAGGTCATAATAGTGAGCCTACGCTGCATCTTCTGCTGTCGGCTGACGCTGTTGTGATAGTCCTGCTCGATGGTGTTCATACGGATAGCCACCTGCCATTGGCGGAGCTTGGCATTGTAGGAGATGGCGTCGTCGGTGGAGCGGCGGATGTAGCGGAAGGCGCGCTCAATGTCGCCGTCGGCCGAGAGGAGCGAGGCGAGCATACAGAGCGAGGCGGTGTCCTTGATGGCCAAACGGGTGTCGACGGCGGCGGAACGTATGAGCCACAGGGCCTGATTGGTGGTGTCGCCGAGTCGCTCATAGACCATCGAGAGGAAGTAGGCCGCAATGGCGTAGGTGTGCTCGGTGGGCTGCGAGAGTGCCAGGAGTTGCTCGGCAGTGTGGAGCGCCTCCTCATAGTGCTGGGAGTCGTAGAGGTCGAGGAGTCGGGTGGAGAGGGAGTCGCGCGTGTAGTTGGGGGTGCGCTCGGCTATATCGCGCGGGAGTTCATAGAGTTGGCGGCGGTAGTGGGCGAGATTGGTGGCGCACTCCTTGGCCATCTCGAGGTCCTTGGAGTACTCCATAAAATCCCTATTGAAGTGGATGCAGGTGAGATAGTACTCCGCCAGACGCTCCTCGGCAAGACTCTCCACATCCACACGCGAGAAGGAACCGAGTGCCTCGGCATACATACCGGCCACAGTGTAGAGCTTGGCAATGGCCAGATGACTCTCACCGATGAGCGCCTCATCGCCAATGGCATTGGCATACTCGAGTGCGAGATTTCCATAGCTGAGTGCCGCGTCGAGATTGTAGGCAAAATGCTCCTCATAGAGACGGTGGGCATAGTCGTAGGCCTTGACGGGGGAGGTCTCGGCACCAAGCAAATCCTTGAAGTGGGCTATGCGTCCCTCGCGTACGGAGGTGTATTCGTCGGCGGTGCGGAGAATGTCGTCGAGCTGTTCGAGTTCGGCTCGGAGACTCCTGTCGAGCTGTGCGGCAGCGGGAATTTGCGCCGCCAGCAGGAGTGCAAGGAAGAGTGTGGAAAGTGGTTTCATAGGTGGTTAATATTATCACAAATGTAGCAATTATTTTCGGGAATTCCAAGCCCCTCAATCCACTTTTTGCAAACGTCAAGTGGCAGACAATCAGCGTGTAGACTTTTTGCAAATCCACATTTTGGCCTCACACGCTTCCCTCCCCCTGCTCTATTTCGTATATTTGTAGGAACGGGCGCGCGCACATCCCGCGCGAGCAGGCGCACGAGCCCCCTCGGAGCGCACCTCAATCTGCCCCACACACGCCACAAACAAAAACCTAAATAACTATGATTGGCAACTTGATTTTCCGTCCCCTGCTCTGCATCGCCACCCTTCTGATGGCCTCCTGCGGAACACAAACCCCCGATGACAACGGCACCGACAAACCCTCCGGCACTCCCGCTGTGGAGATAACCCTCGGCACCATCACCGAGACCACCGTGGAGGCAACCCTCAACTTCACCAACGGCGAGGTGTGCTATTGGGCCGTACTCCCCGCAGGCGAGAGCGTAGCCTCGGGCTATGCGCTCAAGAAGGTGGGCAAGGCCATCAACGCCAGCGGTAGCATCATCGCCGAAGGTCTCACCCGTGGCAAGAGCTACACCCTCTATGCCGCTGCCGCACGCGGCGACGAGTATGGCAAGGTTGTGAGCGCCGAGTTCACCACCCAGAAGATAGTCACCACCCTCCCCGCCAAGGGTTGGCAGACCACTGCCGACAAGCGCAAACTCTTCGAGGCCATCACCATAGCCGATGAGAGCGCCGCACCCGCCAGCAGCAGGGTCATCACCCTCAACGACGCCGTAACCTACCAGACCATCGACGGTTGGGGCCCCGCCATCACCGGCTCCACCTGCTACAACCTCCTTCTGATGGACCAGAGGGACCGCACCAACCTCCTCCGCGAGGTGTTCGATCCCGTGGAGGGTATGAACTACTCCTTCATCCGCATCTCCATCGGCTGCTCCGACTTCTCGCTCGAGGAGTACACCTGCTGCGACACCCCCGGCATTGAGAATTGGCAGTTCCCCGAGCTCGACGAGCGCGACCTGCTGCCCATCCTGCGCGAGATCTACGCCATCAACCCCAATGTGAAGATCGTTGCCGCCCCCTGGACCTGTCCCAAATGGATGAAACTTGCAGTCAATAGCAACGCTCCCCACGATAAGTGGACCAGCGGCCGCCTCAATCCCGCATACTACGAGGACTATGCCACCTACTTCGTTAAGTGGATCAAGTATATGGAGTCCAAAGGCTTCCCCATCTACGCCGTGAGTCCCCAGAACGAGCCCCTCAACCACGGCAACTCGGCATCGCTCTATATGCCTTGGGACCATCAGCGCGACTTCGTGGGCAAACACCTCGGCCCCGCCTTTGAGCAGAACGGCATCGAGACCCAAATCTGGGCCTATGACCACAATTTCGACGTGCCCGACTATGTGAAAAACATCTACAAGAGCACCTCGGCCAAATATTTCGACGGCTCGGCTTGGCACGCCTACGGCGGCAACAAGTCGGTCCTCGGCGACATCCACAAGGCAGCTCCCGAGAAGGGCATCTACTTCACCGAGCAGAGCATCGGCACTTGGTGTCCCAACTTCGGCGACAACCTGATGTGGACAATGAGGGAGATCTGCATCGGCACCGTCAACCTCCACTGCAAGGCCGTCCTCTTCTGGAACTTCCTCCTCGACGCCAACCGTGGCCCCAACCGTCCCAATGGCGGCTGCACCACCTGCTACGGATTTGTCGACTTTGTCGACGGTGGCCACAAGACCCTCAACCGTCGCAGCCACTACTACTCCATCGCCCATATGTCGAAGGTGGCACAGCCCGACGCCCTCCGTATCGGCTCCTCCATCGACCAGAGCACCGGCGGCGTGAGCTTCACCGCCTTCCTCAACCCCGACGGCACCCACTCCATCGTGGTGCTCAACGAGGGTAAGGCTCAGCGCTTTATCGTGGAGGATGGCAAGGGTGGCAGCTTCTCCTTCGAGGCGGCCGAGAGGTCCGTAAGCTCCATCATCTGGTAGAGAGTGCCCACCGCTACGCAATCAAAAAAAAAGAACGAACAACCATAACTACACAAAGCTATGAAGACCAAATTGACACTCATCGCAATGGCCGCATTGCTGCTCGGCTCGTGCTGCTCGCGCCCCGAGACACCCACCTATCTCAACCCCAACGCTCCCCTCGAGGAGAGGGTTGAGGATGCACTCGCAAGGATGACCATCGAGGAAAAAATCGATATCATCCACGCCCAATCCAAGTTCTCCTCCCCCGGTGTGCAGCGCCTCGGCATCCCCGAGCTGTGGTGTACCGATGGCCCCCACGGCATCCGTCCCGACGTGCTCTGGGATGAGTGGGAGCAGGCAGGCTGCACCAACGACTCCTGCGTGGCTTTCCCCGCACTCACCGCTCTGGCCGCATCGTGGAACCGCGACGCCTCGGCACTCTATGGTAAGAGCATCGGCGAGGAGGCTCGCTACAGGGAGAAGGACGTGTTGCTCGGCCCCGGCGTGAACATCTATCGCAGCCCTCTGAATGGTCGCAACTTCGAGTATATGGGCGAGGACCCCTATCTGGCAGCCCAGATGGTGGTGCCCTATGTGCGTGAGGTGCAGAAGAATGGCGTTGCCACCTGCGTGAAGCACTATGCACTCAACAATCAGGAGGCCCACCGCCACACCACCGAGCCCGTCTTGGACGACCGCACCCTCTATGAGATCTACCTGCCCGCCTTCAAAGCAGCCGTGCAGGAGGGTGGCAGCTGGTCGATTATGGGTGCCTACAACCTCTATGAGGGCGAGCACGCCTGCCACAACAACCGCCTGCTCAACGAGATTCTCAAGGGCGAGTGGGGCTTCGACGGCGTGGTCATCTCCGACTGGGGCGGCACACACAACACCGAGGAGGCCATCCGCAACGGCCTCGACCTCGAGTTTGGCTCCTGGACCGACGGCCTGGCCAACGGCTCCTCCAATGCCTACGACAACTACTACCTCGCCGACCCCTACCTCCGCCTCATCCGCGAGGGTAAGGTGGGCACCGAGGAGCTCGACGACAAGGCTCGTCGCGTGTTGCGACTCATCTTCCGCACCTCGATGAACACCTCCAAACCCTTCGGCTCGCTTCTCTCGGAGGCCCACATCGAGGCCGCAAGGAAGATTGGCGAGGAGGGCATCGTGCTGCTCAAGAACGACAACCAGACCCTCCCCATCTCCCTCGAGAACAAACCTCGCATTGCCGTCATCGGTGAGAACGCCATCAAGATGATGACCGTGGGCGGCGGCTCCTCGTCGCTGAAGGTGGCAAAGGAGGTATCGCCTCTCGATGGCCTGAAGGCCGCTGTGGGCGACAAGGCCGAGGTGATCTACGCGCGCGGCTATGTGGGCGACGTCACCGGTGAGTACAACGGCGTTGTGGCCGCTCAGGACCTCAACGACAACCGCTCCGAGAAGGAACTCATCGCCGAGGCTGTGGCTCTGGCCAAGGAGTGCGACTGGGTGGTGATGTTCGGTGGTCTCAACAAGGCCTCCCATCAGGATTGCGAGGACTCGGACCGCTTCGGACTCGAGCTCCCCTACGCACAGAACCGTCTTATCGAGGCTCTGGCCGAGGCCAACCCCAAATTTGTCTATGTGAACATCTCGGGTAACGCCGTTGCAATGCCTTGGGTGGAGAAGGTGCCCGCCATCGTTCAGGGCTGGTTCCTCGGCTCGGAGGCCGGCAACTCGCTCGCCAACATCCTCCTCGGCAATGCCAACCCCTCCGGCAAGCTCCCCTTCACCTTCCCCGTAAGGCTTGAGGATTGCGGCGCACACGCTGTGGGCGAGTATGGCGGCACCGGCAAGGTACACTACAACGAGGGCATCCTCGTGGGCTACCGTTGGCACGACACCAAGGCCATCGCTCCCCTCTTCGCATTTGGCCACGGTCTCTCCTACACCACTTTCGACTACTCCGACGCACGCCTCTCCTCGTCGACCATCAAAGAGGGTGGCAAGGTGAAGGTCTCCGTGACCGTAACCAACAGCGGCAAGGTGGATGGCCAGGAGATCGTTCAGCTCTACGTGGGCGACTGCGAGTCGTCGCTGCTGCGCCCCGCCAAGGAGCTCAAGGGCTTCGAGAAGGTGGCCCTGAAGGCTGGCGAGAGCAAGAAGGTGGAGATCGAACTCCCCTACGAGGCTCTCTGCTTCTTCGACGACGCGGCCCACGCTTGGAGAGCCGAGAAGGGCGACTTCAAGATCTACGTTGGCTCCGCCTCCGATGACATCCGCGCGACCCTCGATTTGCGACTCAAATAGAAGGGCCCGAAAAATAACACAAGGGCAGGGAGTGGGGTGCAACATCCCCACCCTTGCCCTCTTTTTCACCCACGTTTTCACTCCCAACAGCCAACAATGAAGAACTTTGTGGCCATAGATTTTGAGACGGCCAACTCCAGCCCCACGAGCGTCTGCTCGGTGGGCGTGGTTGTGGTGCGCGAGGGCGAGGTGGTGGAGCGATTCTACAGCCTCATCCACCCCACCCCCAACTACTACTCCCACTTCTGCACCGCCGTCCACGGACTCACCGACAGCGACACACGCCACTCACCCCTCTTTCCGGAGGTGTGGCAAGCCATCGAGAAGAAGATTGAGGGGCTCCCGCTTGTGGCCCACAACGCCTCGTTCGACAGCCGCTGCCTGCGCGCCGTGATGGAGCACTACGGCATCGCGTCGGCGGGCTACACCTTCCACGACACCCTCGCCGCCTCGCGCCGCCACTTCCACCGCACCCTCCCCAACCACCAGCTCCACACCGTGGCCGAGGCGTGTGGCTACGACCTCCGACACCACCACCACGCACTTGCCGATGCGGAGGCGTGCGCTGCCATTGCACTGAAAATCCTGTGATACAAAGGGTTGCTCCCTGCACATAACACGAGAGGCCGTCGCGGTGGCGACGGCCTCTCGTGTATCTATTGCGCGAACAAAACGAACTGCTACTCTCGGAGCAACTTGATGTAGGCCAAGCGGCTACTTTCATACCACACCACGCCACAATAGGCATAGCCGAGGCGCGAGACGATGTGTTGCATAGTGCGGTTGTCGGGGTGGGTGTCGACGCGGATGGAGGGGACTCGCCCCGCCGCCTCACGCTCGGCCAACTCCATAAAAGCAACTCCCCAGCCACGCCCCACGGCATCCTCCGCCACACAGAGTCTGTGAACGGTGGCATAGTCACCCCCAATGGGCCAACTCCCACCCTCGAGGTGGTCGTAGGCAGGCTCGCCATCGTAGGTCACAGCCCCATAGGCCACAACCCTACCCTCGGCCACCACCACCCTGCCATAGCCGAGTCGGAGGTCCTCCTCGATACGCCCACGATTGGGGTAGCCGTTCTGCCATTGGTCGATGCCCGCACCGCGAAGTCGCGCCTGTGCCTCTCGCACCATATCTACAATGCGCTCCACATCGCCCTCCTCGGCAGGGCGAAAAATGTGGGGAGTGGGGTGGATGGAGGTGGACATTGCAGGTCGTCGAATGAAGGGATAACTATCTGTAATTCAAATATATTGTCGGCATAAAGCCACGCGCAGGGCTACTCCACCTTGAGCTGAATGGCCTCGATGTAGCTCTTCTGGATGACGCAGTTCTCAAAGCGGCTATTCTCCACAAACTCCATCATCAGCCTGCGTGCCTCACTCTGCGAGGGTCGAGCCGCACGAATCTCCGCATAGGTGCCCCTGGGAGCCTCGGAGAAGTTGCGCACGAGCTCCCAACCCTCGGGCTCGGGGATGCCCACGCAGCAGCTGTTGGTGAGCTTCTTGTAGGGCCAGAAGGTGTAGCCTATGTTGTTCTCCACCATTGCGTTGCAGAAGTCGGCCATCCACTCGTCGGTGTTGTGGCCAATCTCGCCCATATACATAGGTCGGTTGGTCTTGTCGCGGAAGTCGATGAAGCCGCGGATGGCATCGGCGGTGGCAGGGCCTCCATAGCGATGGCAGGAGTACATAATGCCCTCGTCGAAGAGGGTGTTCTCCAGCGGCTCGAAGTTGCTGTTCCACTGCGCGCCACCGAGGATGATGACGTGGTTGCGGTCCACCTTGCGGATGGCCTCCACACCTATGCGATAGAGGTCGGCAAGCTTGCCATTGAGCTCGGGCACATTGTCGAAATAGGGGGCAATGGGCTCGTTGAGCAGGTCGTAGCCGAGGATGATGGGCTCATCCTTGTAGTGGTCGGCAATGCGCTGCCAGATGGAGGCGTAGAGCTCCTGCGCCTTGGGGCACTCGAGCAACCAGGGGTAGCCGTGGCTGTCGTCGATGTTGTCGCCCGTCTGACCCGCAGGTGCGTCGTGCATATCGAGAATGAGGTAGAGACCCTTGCCACGACACCACTCCACAAGGCGGTCGATGCGCTCAAAACCATCCTGATTGGCTGTGAGCCCCATATAATCCTCGTCGGTGAAGAGCTTGTAGTGGAAGGGTACGCGGATGGTGTTGGCACCCGTGGAGGCGATGAAATCGATGTCGGCCTCGGTGATGTAGTTGTCCTTGAAGGCGGCCCAAAACTCGTCGGTGAAGGTGGGCCCCACCAGCTGTCGGAACATCAGGTCGATGGCACCGGCAGAGTTGGTGCGCTGGAAACCAAACATATAGCCCTCGGGATTGAGCCAATTGCCGAGATTGGTGCCTCGGATGAAGAATTTGCTACCATCGGGTGCAATGAGGTTGGGGCCGTCGATGGTGATGAAGTCGGGATTGGAGTTGATGGCCTGTGGCGTGTGGTTGCAAGAGAGCGCCGCAAGAGCCGCAAGAAGAATAGAGATTAGTCGTTTCATAGCAATGTGTGTTTAGAAGTGATAGGCAACAATGTGTGCAGACCAAGGGTCCACCCTCAAAGATACACATAATTTTTGAGAACACCACACCCCCTCCCATCAACACAGCAAAAAACACCCCTCCCCTTTCGTAGGGGAGGAGAACACACGCTCCCGCCTTTCAGGCACCCCCTCTAACTTAGAGGGGGAGTAATGGGAGGAGTATATTGGAGGAGTTAATTTGAGTAATGCGCCGAAGGCCCCAATTTTAATCCCTCTTCGAGGGCTTTTAATTGCTCACGCTCGGCAGAGCAAACAAGTTTGTTCTGCCCTCGCTCACTCGCAATTTTGAATTTTGAATTTTGCATTTTGAATTAAAGGAAACGCACCACCCACAAAATTCCCCCTCTAAGTTAGAGGGGGTGTCACGAAGTGACGGGGGCGTGTGTCAATGTTGAATCCCCCGATACCCATAAGCATATATGCGCGCACGCACACACGCGCGCGACCACCACATCCCCACAAAAAGCCCCCAACAAATGCACAAAAAGCGCAGATTGTTGAGGGATTTTTGGGCCAAACAAAGGAGCGAGCCCGCAGGCATCGGAACGATGCATTTGTGAGGGTGGTGCTACCCCAGCTTTCGGGAGAATAAAAAAACACAGATAAGCGAGCGGATTTTAGGCGCACAAGAAAATCTCCCCCGCAGTTTGCTTACGCAAATGAGGGGGAGATTTATCGATGTGCAACGCCAAAGGCGCCGCTTATATGCGTTTTTTATTAGATGACGCCCTGCTCAAGCATAGCCTGTGCCACCTTCATAAAGCCTGCAATGTTTGCACCCTTAACGTAGTCAACGGTACCGTCGGCCTTCTCACCGAAGCGTACGCACTGCTCGTGGATGCTCTGCATAATGAAGTGGAGTTTGTCGTCAACCTCCTGAGCCGACCAGCTGAGGTGAGCAGCGTTCTGAGTCATCTCGAGACCCGAAGTTGCAACACCACCTGCGTTCACAGCCTTACCGGGAGCGAAGAGGATGCCTGCGTTCTGGAATGCAGCGATAGCCTCGGGGGTGCAACCCATATTCGAAACCTCGCAGCAGCACCAGGTGCCGTTTGCCAGAAGCTCCTTAGCATCGTCGCCGTTGAGCTCGTTCTGGAATGCGCAAGGAAGAGCGATGTCGCACTTCACGCTCCAAGCCTTCTTGCCAGCGGTGAACTTAGCAGCCTCGGGGAACTTGGTTGCCATATCCTCAACTTTGTTGCGGTTGGAAGCACGCATCTCGAGCATATAGTCGATCATCTCCTTGGTGATACCGCCGGGGATCTCGCAAACGCCGTCGGGACCCGAGATAGCGATAACCTTACCGCCGAGCTCGGTAGCCTTGGTAGCAGCACCCCAAGCTACGTTACCGAAGCCGGAGAGGGCGATGGTCTTGCCAGCGATGTCCTTGCCGGCCAAC
>JAFPBB010000062.1 GCA_017390585.1 Tidjanibacter sp.
GTCTGCAAGCAGCCTCTGCCCTCGCTCACTCGCAATTTTGAGTTTTGAATTTTGAATTTTGAATTAAAAAAGGGCCCCACGAAAGGGCCCTTGATTTTAGAATTCGGAGGTAAACTTGAATCGTATGTCGGGAAACTTCTCGATGGCAAGTTGCAACGCATAGGAGGTGTCCGCAAGAAAGACATCCCTACCGTGTTTATCCACAGCCATATTGGTGAACTTGCGCTTCTTGAAGTCGGCCAACTGCGCGGCATTGTCGCTCTCAATCCAGCACGCCTTGTGGATGGCAATGGGCTCCCAGCGACACTTGGCCGAATACTCGTGCTCCAAGCGATATTGGATAACCTCAAACTGAAGTGCACCCACGGTGCCGATGATCTTGCGGCCATTGAGCGACGAGGTGAAGAGCTGAGCCACACCCTCGTCCATAAGCTGGTCGACACCCTTGGCAAGCTGCTTAAACTTCAGGGGGTCGGCATTTTCGATGTAGCGGAACATCTCGGGTGCAAAGGAGGGTATGCCCGTGAATTTGAGTTTCTCGCCCTCGGTGAAGGTGTCGCCAATCTTGAAGTTGCCCGTATCGTGGAGTCCGACGATATCACCCGGGTAGGCCACATCGACCACCGACTTCTTCTCGGCCAGAAAGACGCTGGGCGAGGAGAACTTCATCTGCTTACCCGTGCGCACGTGGAGATAGTTTTTGCCGCGCTCGAAGGTGCCGCTGCAGATCTTCAGGAAGGCGAGACGGTCGCGGTGGTTGGGGTCCATATTGGCGTGGATCTTGAATACGAATCCGGTCATCTTCTCCTCTGCGGCCTCAATCATACGGGTCTCGGTGGGGGCGGCGTGGGGGCAGGGAGCGATGCGAATGAAGGTCTCCAGCAACTCCCTCACACCGAAGTTGTTGACTGCCGAACCGAAAAATACGGGGGCGAGCAGACCCTGAAGATAGAGGTCCCTATCGAAGGGTTCGAAGAGCTCGGCCACCATATCGAGGTTCTCCTCCAACTCGGCGGCGTTGCCTGCACCGATATACTCACCGAGTTCGGGGTCGTCGAGGGAGAGTTGCACGCTCTCGGCGATATACTGACGATCGACCTCCTTGAAGAGCGAGAGGCTCTGGTCGTAGATGTTGTAGACACCCTGGAACGAGGGGCCGCTGCCGATGGGGAATGAGAGGGGTCGCACGGCAATCTGCAACTCCTTTTCGATCTCCTCGAGCAGTTCGAAGGGCTCCTTGCAGGGGCGATCGAGCTTGTTGACAAAGACCATCACGGGGGTGGAGCGCATACGGCACACATTCATCAGTTTGCGCGTTTGGCTCTCCACACCTTTTGCGCCGTCGATAACGATGATCACGGCGTCCACTGCGGTGAGGGTGCGATAGGTATCCTCGGCGAAGTCTTCGTGACCGGGGGTGTCGAGGATGTTGATCTTGGTGCCCTGATATTCAAACTCCATCACGGAGGTGGCCACCGAGATACCTCTCTGTCGCTCAATCTCCATAAAGTCGGAGGTGGCTGTTTTTTTGATTTTGTTGCTCTTCACAGCTCCTGCGACGTGGATAGCTCCACCGAAGAGGAGGAGCTTCTCTGTGAGGGTGGTTTTACCCGCGTCGGGGTGTGCAATTACGGCGAACGTGCGCCTGCGTTTTATTTCGTCTCTGAGTGCCATAGTCTTGTTTTGCGGTGTGTTGGGGGCGCTATGCTATTTTCTAAATAATTTTAATATTTTCATAAAAATTTTAATATCCATCCCGCCTTGTCTCGCAACCTGCGGGGCGTGAGTGGCTATTTGCTCACGGGTGGATAGTCGATGGTGTAGTGGAGACCCACACTCTCCTTGAGTGCCGCTGCCTGCTTGATGATGAGATAGCCCACCTCAATGAGGTTGCGGAGTTCACACAGGTCCACATTCAGGCGACTCTTCTGATATAGCTCCTCCGTTTCGCGGTAGATGATCTCCATACGTCGGAGCGCCCTTTCGAGCCTCAGGTTGGAGCGCACGATGCCCACATAGTAGCTCATAATCTGCTGCATCTCCTTGTAGTTCTGGGTGATGAGAATCATCTCCTCGGTGGCCACCATACCGTCGGCATTCCAATCGGGGATGCGCTCCTCGATGGCAATTTCGCCGAGTCGGGGGATAGCGTGTGCGGCGGCTCTTGCGGCATAGACCACAGCCTCGGTGAGCGAGTTGGAGGCCAAGCGGTTGGCACCGTGGAGTCCCGTGCAGGAGCTTTCGCCGAGTGCATAGAGACGGTGGATGGAGCTCTCGCCATTGAGGTCGACCTTGATGCCGCCACAGCAGTAGTGGGCACCGGGCGTGACGGGAATCATATCCTTGGTGATGTCGATACCGAGGCTCAGACACTTCTGATAGATGTTGGGGAACTCGCGGATGGTCTCCTCGGCGGGCTTGTGGCGCACGTCGAGGTAGAGATACTCAGCACCCGTAATCTTCATCTCGTGGTCCATACTCCTTGCCACCACATCCCTCGGGGCGAGCGAGCCCATAGGGTGGTATTTGTGCATAAACTCCTGGCCGTTTTGGAGCTTGAGGATGGCACCGTAGCCTCTCATTGCCTCGGTGATAAGGAATGCGGGGCGCTCGGAGGGGTTGTAGAGGGTGGTGGGATGGAATTGGATGTAGGCCATATTCTCAATTATACCCTTGGCACGGTGGACCATAGCTATGCCGTCGCCGGTAGCCACGGCAGGGTTGGTTGTGGTGTAGTAGAGGTTGCCCACTCCACCCGTGCAGACCACCGTCACCTTCGACAAGATGGTCAGGATTTTCTCCCTCTTGATGTCCATAACGTAGGCACCATAGCACTCTATGTCGTCGCGGTGGCGATTGACCTCCTGGCCGAGATGGTGCTGTGTGAGGAGGTCTATGGCGAAGTGATTTTCGAGCACCTCGATGTTGCGGTGACGCTTGACGGCCTTCACCAGAGCGCGCTCAATTTCGGCACCCGTGAGATCCTGATGATGGAGAATGCGGTGCTCCGTGTGACCACCCTCACGATGCAGGGAGTAGCGTCCTTCGGGTGTTTTATCGAAGCGCGTGCCCCAATCTATCAGGTTGCTGATTCCCTCGGGGGCTCCCTCCACAACAACCCTCACCGCCTCGGGGTCGCACTTACCTGCGCCACAGACGAGCGTATCCTCAATGTGTTTCTGGAAGCTGTCGGGCGGATAGGTCACACAACAGATGCCTCCCTGGGCGAAGCGTGTGTTGCACTCGTTCATTTCGCTCTTGGTGACGATGGTAACATTGCCCTTCTCGGCTGCTTTGAGAGCAAAGGAGAGTCCTGCCAGGCCACTACCTATGACCAAAAAGTCGGTTCTTCGTTTCATCTTCGATGTGGGATTGCCAAAAAAATTGCCGCATAGGTGCTGCACGGCGACAAAAGTACAAAAGAAATTGCTAATTTCGCCCATCCTTAATACCTTTTTTTATGAGCCACAAGCGCGAGGAATGGAACAGACTCTTGGCTCGATGGGAGAGCCACCTCCGCATCGAGAGGGGACTCTCGGCCCACACCGTAGACTCCTACCTCTCCGATGCGCGCATCTTCGCGTGTCACATCTGCGACCACTCGGACCACACATCCCCCTCGCAACTCGGGCGTGAGGATGTCGAATCCTTCCTTGTGGCTATGCTCGAGGGTGGCAGCGCACCCTCCTCGCAGGCTCGCGCATTGGCAGCCCTGCGCTCACTCTCGGAGTGGCTCGTGGAGAACGAGATTGTGGCCTCCGCCCCCACCGAGGGAGTCCTCACCCCCAAGAAGCGACGCACCCTCCCCGACACCCTCTCCACAGCCGAAATCGACCAAATGCTCTCCACCATCGACCTCTCCTCGGCGGCGGGTCACCGCGACAGAGCCATAGTCGAGATGCTCTACTCTTGTGGCCTGAGGGTCTCGGAACTTACGGGGCTCAACCTGAGCGACATATATTGGAAGGAGGAGATTGTTCGCGTCACGGGCAAGGGCAACAAGAGCCGCTATGTGCCGATGAGTCCCGAGTCCAGGAGGCAACTAAAACTCTACCTTGCCACGCGAGGTGGTTTTGTGAGCGAGAAGTCGGGCGAGGCACTCTTCCTCAACCAAGCGGGTGGGCGACTCACCCGAATGAGCATCTTCAACATCGTGGATCGTTCGGCTCGTGCCGCGGGCATAGAGAAGAGCATCTCCCCCCACACCCTGCGCCACAGTTTTGCCACCCACCTGCTCCAAGGAGGTGCCGACATCCGACAAGTGCAGGAGATGCTCGGCCACGCATCCATCTCCACCACCGAAATCTACACCCACCTCGACACCCGCCACCTACGCCGCGTTGTCAACTCACTCCCGTTGGAAAAATAATCCTCCGCCCAACCTCCAACACCCACAACTGCACCCACACCCACCTCAACCCCACACACCCCTATGAGGAAAGAAAAAAGGGGGGTGTACACCCATATATAAAATAAAATTTGTATATTTATCCCGAATTTGGGGATATATCCCGTGCCACCAACAAGGGCCACGGAGTGGTGAGGCCACACCCATTCCCCATCACAAC
>JAFPBB010000063.1 GCA_017390585.1 Tidjanibacter sp.
ATCATCTTCATCATCAAATTCAGTTTAGCGTGCAGCACAAGTCGGATGCGGGTATCGTATGGGGCAACCTCCTTCATCTGGAACCAAAAAGTAAACTCCAACGGAGTACCCTCGTCGCCCTGGATCTTCACCACCTTGCACGGCTCCTTATCCACGATAGAGAGTCTTGCGGTGAGTCCCTTAGCCTTGAACGAGCAGTGGTTCTCATCGGCGCTCCAGCCCTCCACTTGTCCCTCCATCATCGGGGTAAAGTTACGGAAGTCCGACACTATTGAGTAGATCTGCTCAGCAGAACGGCGGATCTGGTATTGTTTGCTCTCATATTTTTCCATACGAAAATTGCCCTAATTACATTTATTGTGTTATATTTGTTGTCACTATGAAACAGATTTTCTTTCGCGACAAACTCTTCGTTTTCCTCCCCTCGGCACCCGAGGATGAGGAGGCCATCCTAACACTCGACAATATCGAGTCGTTAGACCCTGCAAAGTTGGTGGAAAAAGTTGGAAATAACAACACCCTTTGGATTGTTTCTCCCGAGTGGGAGGCCCAATTCGACCACTTTTGCGCACAGTTCCCCATTGCCGAGGCGGGTGGCGGTCTTATCCGCAACGCCGAAGGTGAGGTGTTGATGATGGAGCGCAACGGTTGGTGGGACCTGCCCAAGGGGCATCTCGAAGCGGGAGAGAGCATTGAGGAGTGCGCCCTGCGCGAGGTAGAGGAGGAGGTTGGCCTCGACTGCCAGATTGTTCGCCCACTCACCCCAACAATGCACTTTCACCGCGCATACGGCCATTGGGAGATTAAGCGTACCCATTGGTTTGTGATGGACTACGAGGGTGACAAGACGCCCACCCCGCAGCAGGAGGAGGGTATCAATCAGGTGCAGTGGCTCTGTGGCACCGAGTTATTCGACAAAGTGGTATCTACTTACTCCACAATACGTTCCCTCTTTATGGAGTATTTCAACACCGAGGCTGCAATCGCAATGCAGGAGGAGTTACTCAACGAGAATTAATAACAAAAAAAGCATAAAACAATGATTAAAAAACTCAGTATTATTATGATGGCAACGATGGCTGTTGCTTGCGGTGGTGGCGCGGAGAAGCCCGTGGCTGACAACCGTTACGCTTTGACACCTGCCGAGAAGGAGGCAGGCATCCTCACCCCTGAGGTGATGTGGAAGATGGGTCGTATTGGTGGCGAGACCCTCTCGCCCGACGGCAAAACAATACTCTACGGTGTTACTCACTACTCGCTCAGCGAGAACAAGTCGAGCACCGACATCTACTCGCTCCCCTTTGCCGGTGGCGAGCCCGTGCGCATCATCGATAATGGCTCGTCGCCCGCGTGGAGTGCGAATGGCAAGACCATCTACTTCCTCTCCTCGCGCAGTGGCGAGATGCAGTTGTGGCAGGCTTCGGCAGATGGTCGCACCCAATCGCAGGTAACCTCCGTAGAGGGTGGCATTGAGGCCTTTGGTGTGGCACCCTCTGGCGATAAACTCTTCTACATCAACCCCGTAGCAGTCGAGAAACGCCTCTCGAAAGAGATTTACGAAGATATGCCCTCCTCGGCAGCACGCATCTACGACGACCTGATGGTACGTCACTGGGACTATTGGGATGAGGGTAGCTATCGTCACATCTTCATCGCGCCGCTCAAAGATGGCAAGGCAGGCGCCGGCAAGGACATCATGGAGGGTGAGCCTTGGGATGCACCCACCGCACCCTACTTCGATGCTGCCGAAATTAGCTGGAACAATGCAGGTACCGTACTCGCCTACACCTGCAAGCGTCAGACAGGCACTGAGTATGCTATCTCGACCGACTCCGATGTATTCCTCTACGACACCGCAACAGGCACCACAACAAACATCTGCAAGAAGGATGGTGACGGCGCAGAGGTGATGCCCGGCTACGACAAGTACCCCGTATTCTCGCCCGACGACACCAAGGTAGCATTCCGCAGTATGCGTCGCGCAGGCAACGAGAGCGACAAAGAGCGTCTGTTTGTATGGAACTCCGCCGATGGCTCGCTCACCGACCTCACTCCCGATTTCGATTACAGCGCAACAAACGTGCTCTGGAACGGCAACGGCTCTATCCGCTTCATCGCCCCGATGAACGCCACACATCAGGTATGCGAGGTATCGGCTGCAGGTGGTCCTGTAAAGGTAATCACCTCGGGCGACCACGACATCAACACAATGACTGCCTCGGGTGACAACATCGTGGTAGGCATGACCAAGATAAGCCACGCAACCGAACTCTTCTCGGTAGCAGCCGACGGTACTCTCTCTCAACTCACCCGTGTAAATGGCGAGATATATGACAATATCCGTATGGGCGAGGTGCAGAAGCGTTGGGTACCCACTACCGACGGCAAGGAGATGCTCACCTGGGTAATCCTGCCTCCCGACTTCGACCCCAACAAGAAGTACCCCACCCTCCTCTTCTGCGAGGGCGGTCCTCAGAGTGTGGTTAGCCAATTCTGGAGCTATCGTTGGAACTTCCAGCTGATGGCGGCACAGGGCTACATCGTCGTAGCACCCAACCGTCGCGGTGTGCCCTCGTTCGGCACCGAGTGGGTAGACCAGATATCGGGTGACTACAGCGGTCAGAACATCAAGGACTATTTCAGCGCAATCGACCACGTGGCAGCCGAGCCTTGGAGCGACGAGGAGCGTCTGGGCGCAGTAGGCGCAAGTTATGGTGGCTACTCGGTATACTTCCTTGCAGGTCAGCACGAGGGTCGTTTCAAGGCCTTCATCTCGCACTGCGGAATCTTCGACTTCGACAGTATGTATGGCCAGACCGAGGAGTTGTGGTTCGTAAACCGCGATTACGGTGGCGCATACTGGGACAAGAGCAATGCTGTGGCGCAGCGTTCATACGCCAACTCACCCCACAAGTTTGCCGAGAAGTGGGACACCCCCATCCTCATCTTCACAGGTGAGAAGGACTACCGTATCCCCTTCACCCAGAGCCTCGAGGCCTTCACCGCAGCTCGCGTGCAGGGTATCCCATCGCGTCTGGTAGTATTCGAGAACGAGGCACATCAGGTATTCCAGCCCCAGAACAATGTGGTATGGAACAGAGAGTTCTTCGGTTGGCTCGACAAGTATCTCAAATACTAAAAGCAAAGTCACTTAAAATACTAACACTTAATCACATAACCGTATGATTACTTTAATGATGGCAGCAATACTCAATTTCGCACCCCATCCCGTAGACACCTACACAACGAAGGATGGCAAGGAGATTAGTTACATAATGTTCGGACACGGCAGCATCGCTGTGGCCTACGAAGGCAAAGTAGTATACATCGACCCCGTGAGCAGCGAGGCTGACTACTCGGCACTCCCCAAGGCCGATGTGGTACTCGTAACCCACGCTCACGGCGACCACTACGACGCAGCAGCAATCAAGGCTCTCGCGCCCAAAACCCTCATCTGTACCCCCGAGGTGGCAGAGAAGGAGCCGACAGCAAAGGTGATGCGCAATGGCGAGAGCCTGACCATAGATGGCTGGCTAAAAGTGGAGGCAGTAGCCGCCCACAACACCGAGGCACGCAGCAATTTCCACCCCAAGGGTCGTGACAACGGCTATGTGCTCACCATAGGCGGCGAGCGCATATACATAGCAGGCGACAGCGAGCCACAGCCCGATATGCTCGCGCAGAAAGGGATGGACGTGGCATTCCTCGCCGTGAACCAACCATACACCATGACACCCGAACAGGCTGCCGAGGTGGTCAACACCATTGAGCCCGAGGTATTCTACCCCTACCACTTCGGTGGTAGCGGCCAACCCACAGACCTCGACAAGCTGCAAAAACTGATCACCACCCCGAAAACAAAGATGATTATCCACCCCGAATTGGAGTAGATGTTTGATTTGCCCCTTTTTGTAAAAAAGCGGAACTAAAAACTTCTGGACTATTTTCAGCGTGAGTCACCGAGATTTTGGATAGTTTTGGAGTGGGGACAAAAACTGCTTACCTACCTCAAAATGAGTATAAAAAAATATAAGGAGTGCGATTGGCACTCCTTATATTTTTTGTTCTTTTGTGATCCCGGCGGGATTGACTCGCTGCGCTCGTCTTTCCCTTGGGGCCCTCGGATATAAGCAAGCATCGCTCGTGATCCCGGCGGGATTTGAAGCGGAGGGCATCGCCCGAAGCTCGCGGGGATACCTATTAGCGCAGGCATATATGCCGAGCAATAGAGTTAAATATCCCCGCAACCCACATCATATAGACTACCGGGATTGACTCGCTGCGCTCGTCTTTCCCTTGGGGTCCTCGGCAATGCGCAACAAGAAAGTCGTACTTTGTACGACTATTTTTGTTATAAGTAGGCATTGTTTCGTGCGAGCCCGACAATGCCTACTTACAACAAAAGCCACTCAAAGGAGTGGCTTTCTTATTGTTTACCGCATCGAAAATAACCGGGCAAATGTCATCGCCAAATAACACACGAGCATTGTAAACACCGGAACCAAGGTCAATCAGCTCATATCCG
>JAFPBB010000064.1 GCA_017390585.1 Tidjanibacter sp.
CACGACGCACTCCTGCTCGAGAACTCCCTCATCAAGACCCTCAAGCCCCGCTACAACATACTCCTCAAGGACGACAAAACCTACCCGTGGATTGTAGTCCGCAACGAGCCGTTTCCACGCGTGGAATCGACCCGAAGGGTGGAGCGAGATGGCTCCTCCTACTTCGGTCCCTACTCGTCGGTGGTGGTCCAAAGAGCCGTGCTCGAGAGTCTCAGGGAGATCTACCAAATCCGCACCTGCGCCCTCCACCTCAACGACGAGGCCATAGCCAAGCATCGCTACCGCGTCTGTCTCCAATACCACATTGGCAACTGCGCCGGCCCCTGCGAAGGACATCAGTCGGAGGAGGAGTACAAGGCGATGGTCGATATGGTGCGACGACACCTGAGGGGCGACCTCAAGCCCGCGCGCGACTACCTCGCCTCCGAGATGGAGGCCGCAGCCTCGACACTCAACTTCGAGAAAGCGGCGCTCTACAAATCGCGCCTCGACGCGCTGGCCAAATATGAGGCCAAGAGCGTGATTGTCAGCCCGTCGCTCGGCGACCTCGACGTCTTCTACATCTTGGCCGAGGAGATTGAGGCCTACTGTGCATTTGTGCGAGTCTCGCGCGGCACAGTGGTTGCCTCGCGCACCGTTCAACTCTCCCTCGGAGCCGAGAGCAACCCCTCCACCATACTCTCCTACGCCATCCGTCAGATGCTCCCCGAGGTGGCCGAGGGTCGTTTGGCCCGCGAAGTCATCGTGGCCGTTATGCCCGACGAGGAGTTTGAGGGCACCCACTTCACCGTGCCACAGCGTGGCGACAAACTCAAGCTGCTCGAATTTGCACAGAAAAGTGCCATACTCTTCCGCGCCGAACGACTCAAGAACCTCGAAATAAAGAATCCCGAACGACACACCGAACGCCTTATGGCCTCGATGATGAGGGAGTTGCACCTCGACCACGAGCCACGCCACATTGAGTGTTTCGACAACTCCAACCTCCAGGGCACCCACCCCGTGGCAGCCTGCGTCGTCTTCCGCGACGGCAAGCCCTCACGCAAGGAGTATCGCCACTTCAACGTCAAGACCGTTGTGGGGCCCGACGACTTTGCCACAATGAGGGAGATCATCCATCGTCGCTACTCGCGCATTCTGGCCGAGGGCAAGGAGTTGCCCGACCTGATTGTGGTCGACGGTGGCAAGGGACAGCTCTCCTCGGCTGTGGAGGTGCTGCGCGAGTTGGGCATCTTAGATAGGGTCCCCATCGTGGGCATCGCCGAGCGATTGGAGGAGATCTTCTTCCCCGGCGACCCCCTGCCCTACAATTTGGACCGCAATGGCGAGCCGCTGAAGGTGGTGCGCCACATCCGCGACGAGGCCCACCGCTTCGGCATCACCTTCCACCGCAACAAACGCTCGGCAGCCCTCACACGCACCGAGCTTACCACCATCGAGGGCATTGGCGAGCAGACCAGCCGCCAACTGCTGAGCCATTTTGGGAGTGTCAAGGGTGTGGTTAGGGCCTCTTTGGATGAAATTGCCGAAGTTGTCGGAAAATCAAAAGCCGAAAGAGTTTATGCCTATTTTCACAAATAATTTTTATCTTTGTGAAAATATCTACCATAATTTGTATTTTAACCACCATTTTATGAAAAAGATATTGATTTTTATGTTCTTAATGTTGTGGTCATGTGACCCGGGACACATTGTAGACCCACCTTATCAAAGCGAGTGGTTTATTATTAATAATACAAATCGTGATTTATTGCTATATTGGGAGGAGATAATTATAGACGATGCAACGAATGAATATGCAGACG
Organism: Tidjanibacter sp.; assembly: GCA_017390585.1. Taxonomy (GTDB): domain Bacteria; phylum Bacteroidota; class Bacteroidia; order Bacteroidales; family Rikenellaceae; genus Tidjanibacter. Next base: position 1,806 of record JAFPBB010000064.1, read on the forward strand.
TGGAAGAGTATTTATTAGTAGGCAATCAGTCTTTTTATCAACTCTATATAGGATCAAAAGAAACGATAGGTGAGTTTGCTGGGTTGTTTAGAGTTCGTTCAGGCGTACTAAAATCTTGTAGATTCTATTTAACACCATCCGATAGTGATGAGATTTTGAAAGAGTGGGTAATGGGAACTGACAACGGAGAACACGATTTGTTTGATGAGAGCCAATGGGAACACCGCAGTTGGGAGAGACCTCAGAGCTACTACACCATCTACCACAACGCTTGGACTTTCACACTCACTGAGGCCGACATTGCGGTGGCTGAGTAGCAAAAGCCGAGAGAG
>JAFPBB010000065.1 GCA_017390585.1 Tidjanibacter sp.
CAAAATTGACACACGCCCCCGGCCTGCGGCCACCCCCTCTAACTTAGAGGGGGAGTAATTGGAGGGGAGTTCCCACTCTTTAATTAGAGGGGGAGTAATGTGGGGGGAGTAAATTTGAGTAATGCGCCGTAGGCCAAAGCAATTTTGCATTTTGAATTTTGAATTAAGGGACACTCACCACCCTAAATTCCCCCTCTAAGTTAGAGGGGGTGGCACGGAGTGCCGGGGCGTGTGTAAATAGGGTAAAGGCGATGAAGAGATACGAAGTATCTCGACAAAAATTTTTGGGCGACTTTTTATAAAAAGTCGCAAAACAAACCGCGACGAATGTCGCGCAAGAAGAAAAGCGACGGCAGTCGCAAAAATTAACAGCAAACAACAAAGAGAATGAAACTAATTGATACACACGCGCACATCTATGGTCCTGAGTTTGACGAGGATAGGGCCGAGGTGTTTGCACGCGCCGAGGAGGTGGGCGTGGAGACCTTTGTATTCCCAGCCATCGACCACGAGACCTACGCGGCGCAGTTTGCACTCACCCGAGAGCGCACCGACTGCATCTCGCTCATAGGACTCCACCCCACCTCGGTGAACGACAACCCCGAGTGGAGGGCCCACTTGGCCGAGGTGGAACGACTGCTCCACAACTGCAATGGCGGCGGCTCCGAAGCACCCATAGGCTCGGCCGAACGCCCCGTGGAGCGTTTCTATGGCGTGGGCGAGGTGGGGCTCGACCTCTATTGGAGCAGCGACTTTCTGGAGGAGCAGACCGAGGCTCTGAGGTGCCAAGTGGAGCTGGCCATCCGCTACGACCTGCCGCTGGTGATCCACACCCGCAGTGCGTGGGACCAGATGCTCACCCTCCTCGAGGAGTACAAAGGGCGTGCGCGAGGCATCCTCCACGCCTTTGGTGAGAGCTCGGGGGTCTATGAGCGCATCGAGCGACTCGGAGGCTTTGCGGTGGGCATTGGGGGTGTGTCGACCTACAAGAAGAGCCCTCTGCTGGAGAGCATCCCCGCCATTCCGCTCGAAAAAATGGTGCTCGAGACCGATTCGCCCTATCTTTCTCCCGTTCCTTTTAGGGGGAAACGCAACGAACCGAAAAATTTGGTGTATATTTGTGAGCAGATTGCGCGCCTGAAAGGGTGCAGCCCCGAGGAGGTGGCCGAAGCAACCACCCGCAATGCACGCGCCATCTTTGGGCTCACAACCAATTAAGCAATATTACCTAAACGAAGACCATACCCCTACAACTATGAAAAGCTCCGTACTACTCATCTACACCGGCGGCACCATCGGTATGCACACCGACCCCGAGAGTGGCGCACTCGTGCCCTTCGATTTCAACCACATCTATGAGGAGATTCCCTCGCTGCGTCGCTTGGATGTGGAGATTGAGGTGCTCCCGTTCGACCCCATCGACTCCTCCAATGCTTCGCCGGAGCTGTGGGTGAGGTTGGCCGAGAACATCAGGGACAACTACGAGAGGTTCGATGGTTTTGTGGTGCTCCACGGCACCGACACAATGTCCTACAGTGCCAGCGCGCTGAGCTTTATGCTCCACAATGTGGCCAAGCCGGTGGTCTTCACGGGTAGCCAACTCCCCATAGGCGTGCTGCGTACCGACGGCAGGGAGAACCTCATCACCGCCGTGGAACTCGCCGCCGCCAAGGACTCCAAGGGTCGCCCCGAGGTGCCCGGTGTGAGCCTCTACTTCCAGAACCGACTCTTCCGCGGCAACCGCACCACCAAGCAGAGTGCCGAGGAGATGAGCGCCTTTGCCTCCAACAACTATCCTCCGCTGGCCGAGGTGGGGGTGAGCATCCAATATAACCGCGCCTACATTGCGCGTCCCAAGTCGGGAGCCCCCTTTGGCATCCGCACCGAGCTGGAGCGCGAGGTGGCCATCATCAAGATCTTCCCCGGACTCACCGAGAGCCTCTTCAGGGCTATGCTCTCGAGTGGTGTGAAGGGCGTGGTGCTCGAGACCTATGGCGCGGGCAATGCTCCCACGGGCGAGTGGTTCATTGGCGCACTGAGGGAGGCCATCAAGAGGGGCATCAGCGTGGTGAATGTCACCCAGTGTAGCAATGGCGAGGTGAATATGGACATCTATGAGACGGGTGTGGCCCTCCAGAAGATTGGCGTCATCAGCGGCAGGGATATGACCACGGAGGCTGCGGTGACCAAGATGATGTATGTTCTGGCTGCGGAGTCGACCCCCGCGCGTCGTGCGAAGATGCTGAAAAGGTCTATTTGCGGCGAGTTTGGTAAATAAAGGGGCAGAAATGCTTTGAAAACCAAAAATTATTCTTATCTTGCGCCGCTTTTCGGAGCCAACTGCTTGTGGATTGGCGGTGGCAGGAAAGGATAAAAGGAGAGGTGACCGAGTGGTTTAAGGAGCGCGCCTGGAAAGTGCGTACACCTCAAAAGGGTGTCGAGGGTTCGAATCCCTCCCTCTCCGCAAGATGGCCAAGAAGCCCGAAACCTCTGCTCGAAGCAGAGGTTTTTTTTGTATCCCAATAACGGGATAAAGAGCCGACCCTCGATGGCCACAAATACCTGTGAACCACCCTCACTACCCTCCCAATGAAGAGCAACCCCAAAGGACCCGACAAAGGTGCCGTACGACGAATGTTCGACAAAATAGCACCCTCCTACGACCCCATCAACACCCTCCTCTCCTTCGGCACCGACCACCGTTGGCGTCGCCTGCTGGTGGCGCGAGTGGCGCAGGACCACCCCGACAAGGTGCTCGACCTGGCCGCAGGCACGGGCGAGGTGACCATTCGCCTTGCAGAGGCACTCGAGGGTGCCCACATCGTGGCTGCCGACCTCTCGGAGGGGATGTTGGCCATTGCGCGCGGCAAGGTTGAGCGCAAAGGGTTGCAGAGCAGGGTGAGTCTGGTGGTGGCCGACGCCGAGGCACTCCCCTTTGCCGACGGGGAGTTCGATGCGGTGACGCTCTCGTTTGGCATCCGCAACTTCTCCGCTCCCGCCACGGCTGTGGCCGAGCTCTATCGCACCACTCGCTCGGGAGCCACGGTGAGGATTATGGAGTTCGGAATGCCCAAGGGGAGGGTTTTCGGATGTCTCTACCGGTTCTACCAGCGCTGGGTGATGCCCTTTGTGGGCGGATTGCTCTCGGGGAAGTGGAGTGCCTACCGCTATCTTCCCGCATCCATCGAGGCCTTCGACCGCAGGGTGGATGTGGCGGCCCTCTTGGCCGAGGCAGGCTTTGTGGAGGTCACCTCCGAACCCCTCACTCGCGGCATTGCACGCCTCTATAGTGCCAAGAAAATGGGGTAGTTTTGGGGCGGAATTTTCAATTTTAGAAACCTTTGTGTATATTTGTGGCTCGGAACGACAAATCGAAGAAAAACAATAAATAAAACAGTATCAAATCCAAATGAAAAAAATCCTCTTTGCGGTAGCAGCCCTCGCACTCGGACTCACCGCTTGCAACAACGCTCCCCAGGCCGCAGCAACTGCCGACGCAGAGCAGACCGCAGCAACCACCGGCCGCATCGCCTACTTCAATGTCGACGAGGTAATGGCTCAGTATCAGTTTGCAATCGACCAGAGTACCGCCTTCCAGGCAGAGTATGAGGCTGCAACCAAGAAACTCACCGCCACCGAGAACGCCATCCAGAAGGACTACACCAAACTCCAGAACAAGGTTGTGGAGCTCCAGAAGAAGGTGAACGAGGTGCTTATCACCCGCGCAAATGCCGAGGCCGAGATGCAGAAACTCGCCGCCGAGGAGACCAAAATCCAGGAGCGCATCAACAAACACCAGCAGGAGGCCCAGAAGGTGGGCAACGAGTTGGCAGAGAAGGAGATGGTGATCAACAACCAGATTGTTAAGAACATCTACGACTATGTTGCCGAGCTCAATGCCGACCTGAAGTATGACTTGGTACTTTCGAGTACCTCGAATGGTGGCCCCATCATCAATGCCAACCCCGCGCTCAACATCACTGCCGACATCGTAGCCGGCCTCAACGCTGCCTACACCAAATAGTCGACGCCCCGATTAGGCAATAACGACAAGGTATGGCCATCCCGATTAAGGCGCAATGACAAAAGAGCCCACCCTGCTGATGAGGGTGGGCTCTTTTTTTGTGTGCCCCAATCCGCCAAAGGGGGCTGGGCTGTGGTGGGGAGATTGACTACACGGTCATAATCTCTTTCTCCTTGGCTGCCACAAGCTCGTCGAGCTTCTTGGTGTAGCTGTCGATGAGTTTCTGGGCGTCGCCCTCGCCATCCTTAGCCACATCCTCGGGCATACCGTTCTTCTGCGCCTTCTTGAATGCGTCCACAGCGTCCCTGCGGGCGTTGCGGAGGCTCACCTTGCCGGTCTCGGCGTAGCCCTTCACCTGCTTCACAAGCTCCTTACGGCGCTCCTCGGTGAGGGCGGGGATGGTAAGGCGGATGTGCTCACCGTTGTTGGAGGGGGTGAGGCCGATGTTGCTCACCAAGATTGCCTTCTCGATGGGGCCAATCATATTCCTATCCCAGGGCTGAATGAGGATGGTCTTGGCGTCGGGTACGGTGACACTTGCAACCTGCTCAATGGGGGTGGCGGCGCCGTAGTACTCTACCATAATGCCCCTCAGAACGTGCTGGCTGGCTTTGCCTGCCCTGACGCTCAGGAGCGACTCCTCGAGGTGGTGGATAGCTTTGGACATCTTCTCCTCGGCCATCTCCAGAATCAATACTTTCTCGTCGTTCATAGTCTTGGTTGTTTCTATTTGGTTTATAATTGTCTTATCTTTCCTATTGCGGCGGATTTACCACCATCTCACACCCCTCCTGCGGGGCGGCCTCCTCGAGCAACTCGGCCGCGAGGGTGGCCATAGCCTTGAGCTCGGAGCGCGAGTAGCGACTGCTGTGGTGGCGGATGACTCCCCGGCCATCCACAATGATGTTGCGCGGAATCTCCTGCTCGGCGAAGAGTGAGTAGATCTCTCGCTCGGGATCGGGGGCCGCCACAAAGGGGTAGCCCTTCTCCTTGAGCCACGCCACAACGGTGGCTGCACTCTCCTCTCGCGCTATGGGTAGGAAGAGGAACCCATCCCTCTGGGTGAGGGCACGAAATTCGTCGCTCCCTGCGAGCCTCTTGAACTCCTTGCGGCAGGAGGGACACCAGCTTGCCCAGAGCGCAATCCACACCACCTTCCCCTCCAGATCGGCGGAGGTGATTGTGGTGCCATCGGTCAGCTCCACGCTCAACTCGGGGAGCCTGTCGCCCGCCACCAGACGGGCCCACGGGTCATCCTCGCCGAGGAGTGGGAGTGCAACCACAAGGGAGAGCACTATGGCCCAGAGGCGCTTCATTCTCTGTTAGTTGTGTACGAGGGTGCCGTTTTTCTCGCCACAGAGCACCTTGTGGAGGTTGCCCTCGGTGTCCATATCGAAGACGATGATGGGGAGGTTGTTCTCCTTGCAGAGGGTGAATGCCGTGAGGTCCATAATCTTCAGTCCGCGGCCATAGACTTCGTCGAAGGTGATCTCGTCGAACTTGGTGGCTGTGGGGTCCTTCTCGGGGTCGGCGGTGTAGATGCCGTCTACGCGCGTACCTTTGAGCAGCACTTCGGCCTCAATCTCCACGCCGCGCAATGCGGAGGCGCTATCGGTGGAGAAGTAGGGGTTGGAGGTGCCGCCGCCGATGATGACAACGTATCCTGCCTCGAGATACTCGAGCGCCTTGGCCTTGGAGAAATACTCACCGATGGGCTCCATACGGATGGAGGTGAGGACTTTGGTCCTTACGCCCACGCTTTCCAGGTGGCTGTGGAGGGCGAGGGAGTTGATGATGGTTGCGAGCATACCCATCTGGTCGCCCTTGACGCGGTCGAAGCCTCGGCCCACGCCTTGGAGTCCGCGGAAGATGTTGCCGCCGCCGATGACGATGCCTATTTGCACGCCCTGCTCCACTGCTTGTTTGATCTGGAGCGCGTAGCTGTCGAGCACCTCGGTGGAGAGGCCTCGGCCCTCTGCACCTGCGAGCGATTCGCCGCTGAGTTTGAGAAGAATTCTTTTATATTTCATATCTTTATCCAATTTTGTCTGTTAAAACTATTCGGAGCAATAGGCTTCATAAAAACCAACGCAATCTTGTTAATAGTAGAGGTACTCTGCCTCAGAGAGGTAGCACTCAAAAAGTCTCAGTGTAGAAGGGTCCACGAGATCGTCTGCCGATACAATCTTTCTTATCGAAGCTTCATTTATAATGCTGAGCAACTGCAAATCAAAATCCTCCTCAACTATTGCTATCTCTGTTACCCCTAACTCCCATCCTAACTTTGGGAGGCGGCTCTTGTCAAACTCGGTTATGAAAAGATACCAAACGCTACTACCTCTTGTTTCGTTAAAGAAGCATAATGTGTAGGCCTGGGAGGGGTTTTTCAAAAAGATTCCGCGACCGGCGTCCAAAACATCCCACTTCGAATTATAGGAGCGAGCAAACCACAATGAATAAATTTGAGTGTTATTTTTATCGAAGATATCCAACCACAAGGAGGGTTCGTAACCGACTTGCGAAGATAGCATAGTGTTCTCCTTGATACTGATTCGTCCTTTGAGATTATAAAGCACCTTTGTTACCTCGCCGGTATTTTTGTCGTATTGAGAAAAGTGGGCGACCGAGAAATCCATCGATTGGGCATACAACGAAAGCGACAATGACGAGAGAATTATAACAAGGGCCGAAAGGATATACTTTTTCATACAGCTTCGAATTGTTTCAAGTCAACAGTATGTTATCGCAACAAAAATAACAATAAAAAAATAGAGTTCCAAAATTATATGTCGGAAACCGAAAGTTTGCAGAGCCTAAAAAACAGACCCATTGGCACATCTCCATCCCTTTGAATGATGAGTCGATTTGGGCGTGGGGCTTGTTGCAAGGGGATTTCTTGATGTTCAATTTTCAAGTTTCAATTAAAGTTGGTATATTTGCTGTCATAAGGAGCAAGAAAGCTATGGCAAAAAAGGATTATAGGTATCTGGAGAGGGTGAATTCTCCCGCCGACCTCAAGGAGTTGGCGGTGGAGGAGTTGCCCGACTACTGTGCCGAACTCAGGCGCTATATCGTGGAGTGCTGTGCCGTCAACCCCGGCCACCTCTCCTCGAGTCTCGGTGCCGTGGAGCTCACCGTGGCTCTCCACTACGTCTTCGACTTCCCCACCGACCACATCGTCTGGGATGTGGGCCACCAGGCCTATGCCCACAAGATCATCACCGGCAGGCGCGAGGAGTTTGCCTCGCAGCGCACCTCGGGAGGCATTGCCGGCTTCCCTCGCAGGGAGGAGGGCGACTCGTTTGGTGCGGGCCACTCGTCGGTGTCGATTTCGGCAGCCTATGGTCTTGCCGAGGCTGCAACCATCCGTGGGGAGAAGCGCAACGTGGTGGCTGTCATTGGCGACGGCGCAATGACGGGTGGACTCGCCTTCGAAGGACTCAACAATGCGGGAGCCTCCAATGCCAACATTCTCGTCATCCTCAACGACAATCGCCAGAGTATCGACACCAATGTGGGTGCTCTGCGTAAGCACCTTCTCCGCATCACCTCCTCCCGTGAGTACAACGCAATGAAGCGTAGGCTCTGGGGAGGATTGCACATTATGCCACGCCTGCGTAGGGCCATTCAGCACACGGCTCACACCATCAAGCGCGGCCTCCTCCGTCAGAGTAACCTCTTTGAGAGTATGAATTTCCGCTACTTCGGCCCCGCCGACGGACACGATGTGGCAACACTCGTGCGTACTCTCTCGGCCCTCAAGCAGATCGAGGGTCCCAAGTTGCTCCACGCAATGACCATCAAGGGTAAGGGCTACCTCCCCGCCGAGAAGGGCGACCCCGCAGTGTGGCACTCTCCCGGCAGGTTCGACCCCGCAACGGGTGTGCGCGAACCCTCGGGTGCAGGCCCCGCAAAGTATCAGTATGTCTTCGGACGCGCTCTGCTCGAGCTGGCCGAGAGGGACGAGCGTGTGGTGGGAGTCACCGCCGCGATGGCCACAGGCACCTCTATGAATATCCTCTTGGCCGCCAAGCCGGATAGGTGCTTCGATGTGGGCATTGCCGAGGGACACGCAGTGACCTTCTCCGCAGGTCTGGCCGCGGGAGGGCTCATCCCCTTCTGCGCCATCTACTCCTCCTTTATGCAGCGTGCCTACGACAACCTCATCCACGACGTGGCCCTGCAGGGGCTCCACGTTGTCTTCTGCCTCGACAGGGCGGGACTTGTGGGCGAGGATGGTGCCACCCACCACGGCGAATTTGACATCGCCTACCTCCGACCCATCCCAGGAATCACCATAGCCGCACCTCGCAATGAGCAGGAGCTCCGCGATATGATGTACACCGCCTACCTTGCCGACTCTCCCTTTGCCATTCGCTACCCCCGAGGGCGTGCCGCAGGTGTGGAGGAGGGCGAGATGAAGTGCCTCGAGGTGGGACGGGCCGAGATGCTCCGCGAGGGCACAGATGTGGCGTTGCTCACCCTGGGTCACACGGCTCTCGACGGTGCTGCAGCTGCCGAGATGGCTGCGGGCGAGGGAGTGTCGGTGTGCCACATCGACCTGCGCTGGGCCAAACCTCTCGACCAGAAGATGCTCGACTTTGTGGGACGCACCTTCAGCAGGGTGGTGACCGTGGAGGATGGAGTGTTGAACGGCGGTGTTGGCAGCGCTGTGTGTGAGTGGATGAACGACCACGGCTACACGCCCCACATCACCCGACTCGGCATCGACGACAGGTTTGTGGAGCACGCCTCCGTGGAGGAGCTCAAGCGACTCTGTGGCTACGACAAGCAGGGAATCCTCAAGGCACTCCTGTAGGGGGAAGTCAGGAAGCCAATCGACAAGATACAAAGAGTGGGCGCGATGTTGTTGCATCGCGCCCACTCTTGTTTTTTGCCGCAGGGAGTCGTTCTCTTCGCTCTCCACCGCGGGGAGCCTCTCTCTTTGCCGCCCGATTAGTCGAGCTTGGAGCCGTAGGCAAGGTCGCCCGCATCGCCCAAGCCGGGGATGATGTAGCTCTGCGCCGAGAGCTCGGGGTCGACCGATGCACACCAGATGTGGGTGTTGTGGGGCAGGTGTTTGGAGGCATACTCCACGCCCGCCTCACTTGCAATCACAGCTGCAACGTGCAACTCCTTGGGGGTGCCGCCCTTGGCCGCCAGAGCCTCATAGGAGTAGACGAGCGATGTGCCCGTGGCGAGCATTGGGTCCACGAGAATGAGCACCTTGTCCTCGAGCGAACCACACGAGATGTACTCCACCTTCACCTCAAAAGAGCCATCCTTGTGGTGCTTGCGGTAGGCCGACACGAAGGCGTTTTGTGCGCCATCGAAGTAGTTGAGGAAGCCCTGATGGAAGGGGAGGCCTGCACGCAGGATGGTGGCAAGCACAATCTTGTCGGTGGTGAGCATAATCTGAGCCTCGCCGAGGGGGGTCTCGATGATCTGGGGCGCATAGTCGAGGGTGCGACTGATTTCGTAGGCGCAGATCTCTGCAATGCGCTCGAGGTTGCGACGGAATCGCATACTGTCGCCCTGAACAGCAACATCGCGAATCTCTGCCATAAACTTGTTGAGAATGGAGTTCTCTTTGTCAAGAATGTGTACCATACCTTATTATTATATATTAATAATTATACTTTCATTTTTTTCTCTCTTGCTCGCTCTCTTCTCTCCCCTCGGGCTACCTTAGTAGAGGAAATTGTTGAAGGGGTAGCGGCCTGCGTGAATCTCGCGCACCATACCGTAGAGGTCCGTGCGGAACTTCTCTATGCCCTCCTTGGTCTTGGCCGAGAGGAATATGCAGGGGGTGTTGGCCTTGGCAATCCAGCTGCGCTGCAACTCCTCGAGCGAGATGTTCTCGCGGGTGGCGGGGGTGAGGTCATCCTCCTCCTTGGGGGTGTAGGTGTAGGCGTCAATCTTGTTGAAGACGAGGAAGACGGGCTTGTCGGTGGCGCCAATGTCGGCCAGAGTCTGCTTAACCACATTGAGCTGGTCCTCAAATGCGGGGTGGGAGATGTCCACAACGTGGATGAGTAGGTCGGCCTCCCTCACCTCATCGAGGGTCGACTTGAAGGCCTCCACGAGCTGATGGGGGAGCTTGCGAATGAAGCCCACGGTGTCCGACATCAGGAAGGGAAGGTTGTCGAACACAACCTTGCGGACCGTGGTGTCGAGCGTGGCGAAGAGCTTGTTCTCGGCAAAGACGTCGCTCTTGCTGATGAGGTTCATCAGGGTCGACTTGCCCACGTTGGTGTAGCCCACCAACGCGACCCTCACCATCGAGCCGCGATTGCTGCGCTGCACAGCCATCTGGCGGTCGATCTTCTTGAGCTCCTCCTTGAGCTTGGTGATGTTGTTGCGAACCACCCTTCGGTCGGTCTCAATCTCCCTCTCGCCGGAGCCTCCACGGGTGCCTGTGCCGCCTCGCTGGCGCTCCAAGTGGGTCCACATACCCGTCAGTCGGGGTAGCATATACTCATATTGTGCCAACTTCACCTGTGTCTTGGCATAGGCCGTGCGCGCCCTCTGCACAAAGATGTCGAGAATGAGCCTCGTGCGGTCCGAGATGCGTCGGCCAATGACCTTTTCGATGTTGCGTGTCTGGGAGGGCGAGAGCTCGTCGTCGAAGATCACCACGTCGATGTTCTCCTCCTCACACCAAGCGGCAATCTCCTCGAGCTTACCGGGGCCCACGAAGTAGCGACTATCGGGCGAGGAGAGTTTCTGCACAAAGCGGCGTTCGGTGGTGATGTGTGCCGTCTCGGCCAGGAACTCGAGCTCGTCGAGATACTCCTCCACTTGTGCCATAGGTTGGCGGTCACGACATACGGCCACCAGCACTGCGCGCTCATAGTCGGCAGTGATCACGGGCGAAAGGCTGTTGTTATTGTTGGTCTGTTCTGCCATATAGGGGTGTTGATCCTCTCTGCGTGGCTCGGGCGGGCAGGCCCACCTCAAAGGCTGCTCACCCGGAGAGGGCGGGGTGAATTATTCGGGGGTTGGTTTTGCAAAAGAGGGGACCCCCCGAAAGCAAGTCCCCTCTCTGTAATGTTCAAATTGGTTTGAGTGTGATGAGCGCCCCAATCCTACTGCAGACGGCAGTCGATGGGGAGGATGTAGAATACCCTCACTACCTGGTCGCGCTGGCGTCCGGGAGTCCACTTGGGCGATTTCATCAGCACGCGACGAGCCTCGTCCTCATAGACCTTATCGGGCGACTGGAGGAACTCGATGCCACCCACGCTACCATCTTTCTCGATGACGAACTTCATCACAACCTTACCCTGGATGCCGTTCTCTGCTGCGATGGCGGGAATCTTGAACTCGCCGCTGAACCAAGTACGGAAGGTGTTGAGGTCGCCACCCATAAACGAGGGCATCACCTCCACTTTCACAAATGCGGGCTCCTCCACGATCTCCTCCTCTGCCACAGCGATCTCTGCAACAACGATCTCGTCCTCATCATACTCCTCGAAGTCGAACTCGGTCTCAATCACGGTCTCGTTCTTCACAACGTTGAGCACGTCGGTGATGAGTTTCACGGCCTGCTTCACGGGAGCCTGAGTTTTGGGCTCCTCGGTCTTGGTGATGTCCATAAGCTCCACCTCCACCTCGGGACCACTTACCTCAATGATTTCGATAGTCTTTTTGCTCTGACCAACGCTGAATGCCACAAGGCAGAAAGCCAACGAGCAGATTAAACCGATCTCCAAAAAGATACCTTTGCGATTCTGAAGATCAACTTTGGGATTCTTTTTAACTTCCATTGTTATGTGTATTTAATTGTTTTTCAATCCTTTAGACCTTATGGTGCGGGCCTTTGCGCCCTAACACTCCAAATTCTACCTACAAATATATGAAGAAAAAAGCGAAAACAAAGAACAATTTTGTTTTTTATTAGAAAAAAGTGCGTATATTTGCACCGTAAACAATGGGGGATTAGCTCAGTTGGCTAGAGCGCTTGCATGGCATGCAAGAGGTCACGAGTTCGACTCTCGTATTCTCCACGCACAAGGCAACCTTTTGGGTTGCCTTTTTTCGTTCGTGGAGAATACGAAATAAGATGAGAAGTCGTGACCTCTGAAGCCCTCCTTATCAAAGGAGGGTTTGGGAGGATTGTAAAAATACCCCCGCAGGGGTGCTCTGAGCACCCCGAGTTCGACTCTCGTATTCTCCACGCACAAGGCAACCTTTTCGGTTGCCTTTTTTTGTGCGTGGAGAATGGGTGTTACCCACCCCCTAAATCCCCCTCCTGTGAGGGGGACTTTTCGAGAGCGATGGCAGCTGCAACCTTTTGGGGTTGCCTTTTTTTGTGCGTGGAGAATAGGTGTTTATTCCAATGCAAAATTCAAAATTCAAAATTCAAAATTAATGGGCCTTCGGCGCTCTACCCCAATTTACTCTTCCTATTAACTCCCCCGCTCTAAGTTTAAGAGAGGTATCTCCCCACCTTACTCCCCCTCTAAGTTAGAGGGGGTGCCTGAAAGGCGGGGGCGTGTGTTCTCCTCCCCTACGAAAGGGGAGGTCGGGAGGGGTGGTCGACAATTGCGTGTGTGGCCGTGCGCACAGGGGGTGGCACGGAGTGCCGGGGGCGTGTGTCTTTTGCAATTCAAAATTATCCTTTTCGAAGCTTTTTAACAAAAAGCTTCACCAAAAACTTTTAGTGCAGCACTTGCTCGACAATTATTAGGGTAGCTTGCCAAAGGCCAATTAATTTTGCATTTTGAATTTTGCATTTTGAATTCCACAAAAAAAGACCTCCCAAAGAGCTCGGGAGGTCTTTTTTTGTGTGCGCGCTGAAGTCTATTTCTTCAGGGCAGCAATGGCGTTGAGTGCCAATGCAGATGCACCCAAGATGGCCGCGTCGTCGCCCAGCTTGGAGAACATCACCTTGGTGTCCTTCATACTGTTCATCATATACTTGTCCAAGTACTTCTTCAGAGGGGTCATCAGCAGGCTGCCTGCCTTGGTGGGACCACCAAAGAGGAATACCGCCTCGGGGCAGGTCACTGCAGTTGCGGTGGCAATGCCGAGTGCGAGGTAGTGTGCGGTGATGTCCCACACCTCGAGAGCCAACTTGTCACCCGCACCAGCGGCGATGCTCACATCCTGTGCGGTGAGTTTGTCGCGCTCGATCTTGCGGAGCGAGCTGGGGGTGCCGGTGTTGTCGATGAGGTTGAGTGCGGTGCGGCGGATACCCGTTGCGGAGGCGTAGGTCTCCAGACAGCCGTTGTTGCCACAGCCACAGTTGCGACCATTGGGCTCCACGATGATGTGGCCGAGCTCACCCGCGAAGCTGTTGTGACCATAGACGATGTCGCCGTTGCTCACAAAACCGCTACCGAGGCCGGTGCCGAGGGTGATCTCCACGAGGTCTTTGCGCTTGAGGTTCTTGCCACCGCCATAGTAGAGCTCGCCGAGTGCGGCTGCATTGGCGTCGTTGGTCATAGCCACAGCCTTGATTGCGGGGAAGCGCTTTTTGAGCAGCTTGACAACCTCACACTTATTCTGTTTCTCAAACTCTCCGAGGGCCTCTTTGGAGGGTTTGTTGCGATCTTTCCAAGTGAGGTTGGGGGCGTTGGTGATGGTGCCTTTGTAGAAGTTGGCATTGGGGGCGCCGATGCCGATACCTGCTACCACGCTATCTGCGGGAGCGGCTGCCAGGAGCTTCTCGATGGAGGAGTAGAGCAGATCCATATACTCGTCGAAGAATACGGGTCCATCCTCGTTTGTGGAGCGCTGGGTGTGGAATTCGGTGCGAGCCAAGCAGTTGCCTTCGCGGTCGATGAGGCCGAGAACGGTGTTGGTGCCGCCCACGTCAATGCCTATGGTAAGTTGCTTTTTCATAGTTTTTGGTTTGTGTTTATGATGTTCAATGAGTTCTACTTGTGGAATAAAATGGCTTTCCCAATGTCAAAAATATCCTTTTTTCGGGAAATCACAAAGTAAAAACGTATATTTGCACAAAATTGGTACCCTAAATATCCCGATTCACTATGTATTCCCTCTCCGAACTACAGAAGAGTGTGGCCGACTATATGAACGGCCTCGATGTCGACGGCAATCCCCACTCGCTCTATGAGCCCATTGCCTACTCCCTGGCCGCAGGAGGCAAACGCCTGCGCCCGATGCTCACAGTGCTTGCCTGCAACATCTTCTCCGACAACGCACTCTCCGCTCTGCCCGCGGCTGCAGCTCTCGAGGTGTTCCACACCTTCACTCTGCTCCACGACGACGTGATGGACAATGCCACAGTGCGCCGAGGCAAACCCTCCGTGTTTGGGAAATGGGGTACCAACGCAGCGCTCCTTTCGGGCGATGCGATGATGATCTACTCCTACAAGCTCCTCCAGCAGACCCCCGTGGAGTATCTCCCCGCAGTGTTGGGCTGCTTCAACTACACCGCAATGACCGTCTGTGAGGGACAGCAGGTCGATATGGAGTTCGAAAAGCGCAGCGACGTGACCCTCGAGGAGTATATGTCGATGATAGACAAAAAGACTGCCGCACTGCTGGCGGGTGCCACAATGATTGGCGCCATTCAGGGCGGAGCCGACACCCTCAGCCGTCAGCACCTCTTCTCCTTTGCCACCGAGCTCGGCCTCGCCTTCCAGCTTCAGGACGACCTCCTGGACGCCTATGGCACAGAGGCACAACTCGGCAAACCCATTGGAGGCGACATCCTCGAGGGCAAGAAGAGCTTCCTGATGATCACGGCCTTCGCGCGCGCCGACGCACACACACGCAAGCAACTCCACGCCCTGCTCGACAACCACACTATGGCTCCGCAGGAGAAGATCGACGCCGTGCTTGCCATCTACTCATCGCTGGGCATCCGCGAGATTGCCGAGCGCGAGATTGGTCTCCACTTCTCGAAGGCTATGGATGCGCTCTCGAGCCTCGAGGTCGACAGTGAGAGGGTTGAGCCTCTCCGCACCCTTGCCCAGAGCCTGCTTGGTCGCAACAAGTAGCCCCCGTGGCACCCACACAAAAAACAAAAGACGAATAAACCACAACATACCACCCTCCCATAGAGAAACTTATGAAACGTTCCGACATTGAGATTATGGCCCCTTGTGGTTGCTATGAGGCGCTCCACGCCGCCATAGCTGCCGGTGCCGACTCGGTCTACTTCGGCGTAGGACAGCTCAATATGCGCTCCGCCTCCGCCGCCAACTTCACCCTCGACGACCTGGCACGCATCGTGGCCATAGCCCACGAGCACGGCAAGAAGGCCTACCTGACGGTCAATACGGTGGTCTACGAAGATGAGATCGACACCCTCCACGCCCTGCTGGACAGGGCTGCCGCCGAGAAGGTCGACGCCGTCATCGTGAGCGACCAAGCCGCCATCCTCTACGCCCGCAGCAAGGGCTTGGAGGTCCACATATCCACCCAGCTCTCCATCTCCAACAGCGAGACCGTGCGCTTCTATTCACAGTGGGCCGACACCGTGGTCCTCGCACGCGAGTTGTCGCTCGAGCAGGTGAAGGGTGTCTATGAGAAGATTGAGCGTGAGAACATCTGCGGTCCCGCAGGCGAGAAGGTGAAGATTGAGATGTTTGCCCACGGTGCACTCTGTATGAGTGTCTCGGGCAAGTGCTTCCTCTCGCTCCACGCCACGGGCTGCTCGGCCAACCGCGGTGCCTGCCGCCAGATCTGCCGCCACGCCTACAAACTCGTGGACCGTGACACCGGCGAGGAACTCCACGCCGAGGGCACCTATCTCCTCTCTCCCAAGGACTTGTGTACCATCGACTTCCTCGATAGGTTTGTGGATGCAGGTGTGAGGGTGCTGAAGATTGAGGGACGTGCCCGCCCGGCAGAGTATGTGAAGAGGGTGGTGGAGTGCTACGACAGGGCACTCAAGGCCATTGAGCACGGCTCCTTCACCCCCGAGAGGGTGGCCAAATGGAAGGAGGAGCTCTCCACGGTCTTCAACCGCGGCTTCTGGGGAGGCTACTACCTCAACCAGCCCGTCGTGGAGCTCAGCAGCAACTATGGCTCCTCGTCGACGGTGCGCAAGGTCTATGTGGGCAAGGTGACCAACGTATTCAAGAAGGCGAAGGTGGCCGAGATTCTCATTGAGGCTTCGCCCCTGGAGTTGGGCAGGAAGATACTCATCTCGGGTGAGACCACGGGAGCTGTGGAGTTCAAGCCCGACCAAATCTGGGTCGACGAGCGCCCCGCGGAGGTGGCATTGCAGGGCAAGAAGTGCTCCGTCAAGCTACCCCAGCAAGTCCACCGCGGCGACAGGCTCTACAAGTACGTTCCCACGGGCGAGTAGTCCCCCACCCCGCAAGGCTCCGACGACCGCGCGTGGCCACCGCCACACCCACCGTCGGCAGGGGCACAGAAGGAATACCATACAAAGGAGGCGGAGATGCACACGTGCATCTCCGCCTCACTCATTTTTGGAGAGTAGCCCTGCTCCTACTTATCCCTCTTGTAGAGGAAACGTTTGATTTTCTGAGTGGGGGTCTTTTCGAAGCCGTCCTTCTGCTCCTCCACCTGCGACACGCGAGCGAACTTGCCCACGCGCTGGTTGACATAGTCGCGAATCTCGCGCATCAACTCGTCGTACTTGGCCGAAACATTGTCCTTGAACTCCTCGAGAGCCTCCTCGAGCTTCTCTTTATCGAGCGTTACCAGCGCCACCAGCGAACCTTTATCGGCCACAACAATCGATTCGGTCACGAGTCTGTGGGTGTTGATAACGCTTTCAATCTCTTCGGGGTAGATGTTCTCACCCGTTGCACCAACAATCATATTGTTTGCCCTACCCTTGATCACAAGGTAGCCATCCTTATCGAAGAGGCAGAGGTCCTTGGTGCGGAACCAGCCATCCTCGGTGAAGGCCTCGGCCGTAGCCTCGGGGTTCTTGTAGTAGCCCTCCATAATGCAGGGAGTCTTCACCACCAACTCACCCTCGCCCGTCTCGGGATTGATGTCGATGAGCTTACCCACCACGTCGGTTGCGGGGAAGCCCACACACTGCAACTTGGTCCTCGAGGGGTTGGTGCCGTAGAGGAGAGGAGCAGTCTCGGTGAGTCCGTAGCCGATGGCGTAGGGGAATTTGGCCTCGCGCATAAAGCGCTCGGTCTCGCGGTCCACCTTGGCGCCACCAATGCCGAAGAAGCGCACACGTCCGCCGAAGATCTTCTTCAACCTCCTACCGGCCACACTGTGGAAGAAGCGACGCACGATGCCCACCGAGTAGAGGGTCTCCATAGTTTTGCTCTTGGTGAACTTGGCCTTCACCTGACTGCGGAAGACCTTCTCCATAATGAGGGGCACGGAGAGGATGATCGAGGGGCGCACGCTCTTGAATGCAGGCATCAGTGCCGATGCCGTGGGCGGACGGTCGAGGTAGACCACCTGCGAGCCGTGGCTGAGTGGCAGGAGCAGTCCGAGTGAGCACTCATAGGTGTGTGCGAGGGGAAGGATGGAGAGGAACACGTCGTTCTCGTCCACATTCTGCATATCGTAGCAGAGTTCCACCTGACGAGCCAGAGCCTTGTGGGTGAGCATCACACCTTTGGGGGTGGAGGTGGTGCCGGAGGTGTAGATAATTGCCGCGAGGTCCTCGGGCTTAGGCTCGACTGCGGAGCCTTTTTCGGTGACGTTGCGGGAGATGATGCCGAGGTTTTTGGTGCGGATGACAACGTTCATCCTTGCGATGGTCTCCTCGGAGAGCTTGGTGTAGAGCTTGTCGCTCACGCAGAGAGCCTTAGCCTCGGAGTGTGCGATGATTTTGTCGAGCTCGGGGCCAGAGAAGTCGGGGAGGATGGGGACCACGACCATACCTGCGTTCACCACTGCGAAGTAGCACACGCCCCAGTTGGGCATACTACTGCTCAGGAGGACCACCTTATCGCCGGGGTTGAGTCCCGACTCCACGAGGGTCTTGGTGACGTCGTTGGCTCTTTCGCCGAGTTCCGCGTAGGTCATCGACTCGCGCTCGAACATCGAGAGTGCGGTGTTCTTGGCAAATCGCTTGACACTGCTAACGAATATTTGTTTGAGAGTTTCGAATTTCATATTGTGCTAACTAATTGCTATATTTGTCCATATTAACTACAAAGATATTACTTTTGTAGCGAATGGCCTAAATTTCGAGGTGCAAAAGTAGACACCAAGAGGTAAAATAGAAGAATATTTAACAAAATTGTGGGATGCTCAAGAGTGAAAATATATCCCTGCAGATGGCCTTGGCCGGATTTGATGCTTGGGGCGTAGTTCCTGCCGCGGAACTCTCCGACGCCAAAGTGCGTTTTGAGAGTTGGCTCGAGGAGGGCAACGACTACCATCTCGACTACCTCCGCCGCAACCTCGACAAACGCTTCAACCCCACCCTTCTTCTGCCCGGCGCGAGGAGTGTGGTGGTGGGCGCTGTGGCCTACAAAAACCTCTTCTCGCTCACCCACCCGGAGCCCCACGGGGCGCGCATTGCATCCTACGCACTCGCGGAGGATTACCACCTGACTATCAAAGCAATGCTCCGCAGTGTGGCGGAGGGCTTGGGGGTCACCGAGAGGGGGAAGGTGAAAATCTGTGTCGACAGCGTACCTCTGGCCGAGAAGAGCCTTGCACAACGTGCGGGCATTGGCTGGGTGGGTCGCAACTCCCTTGTGGTGAGTCCCCGCCTGGGGTCGATGATGCTCCTCGGCGAGCTCATCCTCACCGAGGAGTGCGACACCTACAGCACCCCCTACGAGGGTGACGGTTGTGTGGGGTGTGGTCGTTGTCTGCTACGATGCCCAACGGGAGCAATTCTCCCCAATCGCACCCTCAACACCTCGCTCTGCATCTCCAATCGCACCATCGAACAGGGGCTCGAGGGGGCCGAGGGATTCGACACCCACGGCTGGTTCTTCGGCTGCGAGGAGTGCCAGAGTTGCTGTCCCCACAACCAAGATTCCCCCCTCTACGCCAACCCCAAGATGGCTCCACTCTTCGATCCGCAGGAGTACGACAGCAATTTTTGGGCAAAACTCACCCCCTCCGAGGCCGAAAGTTTGTTTGGAAAGAGCCCCGTGATGAGAAAATTCAAAAAATGATGCTACCTTTGTAGGATATAAATACCACCTCACGGGTGGTAGCGACCCATTAACACCAAAGCACTATGGCACTATTTGACATATTCCGCCGCCGCAAGGCCGAGCCTGTGGCTCCCACCCCCGCTCCCGAAGTGGAGGCAACAACCCATTCCGCCCCCGAAGTGGAGGCTACAACCCATTCCGCTCCCGAGCTTCCCGCAGAGGAGCCCGCAGAGGTAGTCCCCGCCCGTCAGGAGGAGATCGACGAGGGACTCAAAAAAACAAAGGAGGGATTCTTCGGTAAACTCGCACGCGCCGTGGCGGGCCGTTCGCAGGTGGACGAGAGCTTTCTCGACGACCTCGAGGAGGTGCTCATAACCTCCGATGTGGGCGTGGAAACCACAGTGAAAATCATCCGCAACATCGAAGCTCGCGTGGCACGCGACAAATATATGAACACCGCCGAGCTCAACGCCATCCTCCGCGACGAGATCTCGCTCCTGCTGAAGGAGTGCGAGGAGAAGAGCGACAACTTCGGCCTCTCCATCACGGAGGGCACCCCCTATGTGGTGATGGTTGTGGGCGTCAATGGCGCAGGTAAGACCACCACCATCGGCAAGCTCGCAGCCCAGCTCACCAAGGCAGGACTCAAGGTCTTCATCGGCGCCGCCGACACCTTCCGCGCCGCCGCCATCGACCAGCTCCAGGTGTGGGCCGACCGCGCAGGTGCCACAATGATACGTCAGGATATGGGCTCCGACCCCGCCTCGGTGGCCTTCGACACCCTCAAGTCAGCTGTGGCCAACAAGGCCGATGTGGTGCTCATCGACACCGCAGGACGACTCCACAACAAAGTGGGCCTGATGAACGAGCTCTCGAAAATCCGCAACGTGATGGCCAAAATCATCCCCGATGCACCCCACGAAGTGATGCTCGTGCTCGACGGCTCCACCGGCCAGAACGCCTTTGAGCAGGCACGACAGTTCACCGCCGCCACCAAGGTCAACTCGCTGGCTATCACCAAGCTCGACGGCACCGCCAAGGGTGGCGTGGTCATCGGCATCAGCGACCAATTTGGCATCCCCGTCCACTACATCGGCATCGGCGAGGGCATCGACCAGCTCAAAATCTTCGACCGCAAGCAGTATGTCAACGCCCTCTTCGGCGACAAATAACCACCGCAATCATCCACACTCACTATGGGCAACAGAAAACTCATCAACGTCATCACGCTCGGCTGCTCCAAAAACCTCGTCGACAGCGAACACCTTATGGCTCAACTCGATGAGGCCGGCTACGACCTCGTCACAGACTCCGACAGCTTCGATGCAAAGATTGTCGTAATCAACACCTGCGGCTTCATCGGCGACGCCAAAGAGGAGGCCATAGAGACCATCCTCAGGTGTGCCGAAGCCAAATCGGAGGGACTCATCGAGAGGCTCTTCGTGATGGGCTGCCTCAGCGAAAGGTATGCCGACGAACTGAGGGAGGAGATCCCCGAGGTGGACGACTTCTTCGGTGCCCGCAGCCTCAAAGAGGTGGTCGAGGCACTCGAGGCAGAGTATAAACCCGAGCTCGAAACCGACCGACTCCTCACCACCCCCGACCACTACGCCTACCTCAAAATCGGCGAAGGATGCAATTGGCACTGCGCCTACTGCGCCATCCCTCTCATCCGAGGCAACCATCGCAGTGTGCCTATGGAGAAGATCATCGAGGAGGCCGAGGGCCTTGTGGCTGTGGGAGTTAAGGAGATTATCGTCATCGCACAGGACACCACCTACTACGGCAAAGACCTCTATGGCGAGCGCAAGCTGGCCGAGCTGCTCCGCCGCATCTGCGCCATCGAAGGCGTGGAGTGGGTGCGTCTCCACTACGCCTACCCCACCGACTTCCCACAGGATGTCATCGACGTCATCCGCGATGAGCCCAAAATGTGTAAATATCTCGACATCCCCCTCCAGCACATCGCCGACAACCAGCTCCAACTGATGCGCCGACGCATCTCCAAGGCCGAGACCGAGGAGCTCGTGGCACGCCTCCGCAGGGAGATTCCCGACATCGCACTCCGCACCACAATGCTCGTGGGCTTCCCCGGCGAGACCGAGGAGGACTTCGAGGAGCTGTGTGAGTTTGTGCAGCGCGTGCGATTCGACCGACTCGGCGCCTTCGCCTACTCCGAGGAGGAGGGCACACCCTCGGCACTCAACCTCACCGACGATGTTCCCGAGGAGGTCAAGGAGTCGCGCGTGGAGCGACTGATGAAGATTCAGAAGAGGGTGTCGCTGGCACTCAATGCCGAGCGCGTGGGCAGGGAGATGGATGTCATCATCGACTCGCGCGAGGGCGACTTCTGGATTGGCCGCTCGCAGTACGACAGCCCCGAGGTGGACGAGGAGATTCTGGTGAGCTCGCCCCACCCCCTTGCCATCGGCTCTTTTGTCCGCGTGCGCATCACCGACTGCGAGGAGTACGACCTCTACGCCGAGGTGCTCTAATTCAACATAAAGCCGCGACGATGGTCGCGGCTTTTTTTATGCGACTTGCGTCTTTATTTTGCGACTGACGTCGCTTTTCTCTCTGCGACTGCCGTCGCGGTTGTTCTTTGCGACTTTTTATAAAAAGTCGCCCAAAAATTTTTCTCGAGATACTTCGTATCTCTTCACCGTGTCTACCCTCTATTGGCTGAGCAAACTCTACACTAAAAGTTTTTGGTGAAGCTTTTTACAAAAAGCTTCGTTCTTTGCGACTATCGTCGCGGGTTGTTTTTTGGCGACTGACGTCGCGGTTGTTCTTTGCGACTTTTTATAAAAAGTCGCCC
>JAFPBB010000009.1 GCA_017390585.1 Tidjanibacter sp.
AGGGCTACGCACCACCCTAAATTCCCCCTCTAAGTTAGAGGGGGTGTCACGAAGTGACGGGGGCGTGTGTCCTCCTCCCCTACGAAAGGGGAGGCCGGGAGGGGTGGTCGAAAACTGCGTGCGCGGCCTCGCGCACAGGCGTGTGTAAAGGGTAGACACTGATGAAGAGATACGTCGTATCTCGACAAAAATTTTTGGGCGACTTTTTATAAAAAGTCGCAGAACAAACCGCGACAGCAGTCGCAAGAAGAACGAAGCTTTTTGTAAAAAGCTGCACCAAAAACTTTTAGTGTAGACCTTGCTCTGCCCTTTTATCAATTTTGAATTGTGAATTTTGAATTTTGAATTCCCGTTAGAAGCCAATCGAAAGCGAGGCGCGTTCCTCGGCGCCATTGAGCTCGTCGAGGCTCCTAATGATGGTCTCCACAATCTCGGGCTTACCCACAAAGTCCACCTCGTCGATGTTGATGGTGAGCAACTTACCCTTGTAGCCTGCAATCCACTCATTGTAGCGCGTGTTGAGCCTATCGAGGTACTCGAGGTCGATATTCTTCTCATACTCCCTGCCGCGCTTGAGAATCTGGCGCACAAGGGTGGGAACGCTCGCCTTGAGGTAGATGAGGATGTCGGGCGAGGGAACGAGGTCGGTGGCGAGGGTGAAAATCTTCATATAGGTGCCGTAGTCGCGCGAGCTCATAAGGCCCATCTGGTGGAGGTTGCCGGCAAAGATGTGGGCATCCTCGTGGATGGTCCTATCCTGCACAACGTGACCTGTGCTCTCACGCAGCATCTGGATGGTCTGGTTGATGCGGCTACCGAGGAAGAACATCTGGAAGTTGAAGGACCAGCGGCTCATATCGTCGTAGAAATCGGCGATATAGGGGTTGTCGATATCCTCATAGTAGGCTTTGGCACCATAGTGCGCCGAGAGTATTTCGGTGAGCGAGGTCTTGCCGCTACCGATGTTTCCTGCGATTGCGATATACATAGTGGTAGGAAGTTTGGTGGGTTGTTTACATTATCTTATATTTTCATTCTTTTCGCGTCGTGCGGTGCCACTCATTCCCCTTGTCGCTCCTTGTCGAAGGCCTTGAGTCGCTCGACATAGGTGCGATCGGAGTTGAGTCGTGGTATCTTTATCTGGCCTCCGAGTCGTCCCTCGCTACGCAGCAGAGCCTCGAAGGTGTCGGGCGCCACTTGCGTTACGGTGGGCATCAGGAGGGTGAAGTTGTTGTTGCGCTTGGCGGCATAGTCGGTGTTGACCTCTCTCAGCGCTCCGTCGAGAGCCTCTGTGAAGGCCTGGATGCTCGAGGGCTCGCGGTAGAAACTCACCACCCACTCGTGGGCACCCTTGGCGCTCTGGCCATCGATCTCGCCCATAAATATGGGCGCCATAGTGTACTCCCTAATCTCGGCGCCGGTGGCCTTGCAAGCCATCTCCACTGCTTTCTCGGCATTGTCGATGATGATCTCCTCACCAAAGGCGTTCACAAAGAGCTTGGTGCGCCCCGTGAAGCGGAACTTGTAGGGGGTGGTGGAGGTGAAGGTGATGGTGTCGCCCATCATATACCTCCAGAGTCCGTTGCTGGAGGTGATGATGAGAGCATAGTTGCGACCCACCTCCACGCCCTCGAGAGGCACAATGCGCGAGTGGTCGTCGGCAAAGTCGGTGGGCAGGAACTCATAGAAGCAGTTGTAGTCGAGCATCAGGAGCATCTCGTCGGTGTAGGGCTCCTCGGCGATGCCAAAGAAACCTTCGCTGGCGTTGTAGGTTTCCATATACTTCATATTCTCCGAGGGGATGAGCTTGGCAAACTGTGCCTTGTAGGGCTTGAAGCTCATACCTCCGTGGACGAAGAGTTCCAGATTGGGCCACACCTCGAGGATGTTGCTCTTGCCCGTGTAGTCGAGTATGCGCTGCATCATCACGAGGTTCCACGAGGGCACTCCGGCAAAGGCGCGCACATCCTTGGAGGGCACCTTCTCGCAGATGAGTCTCACCTTCTCATCGAAGTCGGCCAGAAGGGCTATGTTTTTGTGGGGCTCACGCAGCAACCCCCCAAGTGCGGGGGTGTTGTCGATGAGAATGCTCGAGAGGTCGCCAATGGGGATGGTGTCGCCGCGTCGCTCGAGCTTTTTGCTACCGCCGAGGATGAGGGTCTTACCGAGGTAGGCACCTCCATTGGGGTAGAGATGGGTGTAGAGCGCCGCCACATCGAGAGGTCCGCGCAGGTGTGAGTCGTGGAGTCCCTCGCGGGTGAGGGGGATGAGCTTTGCGGCGGCGGAGGTTGTGCCCGACGATTTGGCAAACCACCCTACCTTACCGGGCCAAGTGACCCTCTTTTCGCCCCCTCGGATGCGCTCCACATAGGGGGCCAGATCGGCATACTCCATCACGGGCACGCGCCTACAAAACTCCTCATAGGGCATCCCGGCATAGATTCCGTGTTCGCGTCCAAAGGCTGTGCGTTCACCCGCCTTCAGCAGGCGCGCATATTGTTGCTGTTGCACCTCGTGGGGATGGCGACGGAAATAGTCTATTTCGCGGAGTCGCGGCGCAAAGTAGAGCTGCAACAATTGGTTGATAAGCTTCATATTATTCCTAAGTATAAGTCAGTTAATCCGAATCACTTTCTAATTCTGCACTTGCTTAGGTGTATTCCGTTTTTTCGGGAGTTTGATTGTTCGTTGTGCTGTGGTCCTGCGCTCCCCAACCGAGTTAGTTGAAGAAGCGACCAATCTTGCTAATGGCCGAGGGGAGTGCAAAGACCACCACCCTATCGTAGGCATTGATCTGCGTGTTGCCACCCACAAGGAAGACGTTGTCGGCCCTCACCACACCACCGATAGTGGCCCCTGCGGGGAAGCCGAGGTTGGCCACCGTGCTCTTTGTGGCGGGCGAGTTGGGCTTGACGATGAACTCGAGCACCTCCGCCTGCGAGCCGCGCAGACATCGGATGGCCTGCACGTCGGTGTCCATCGTGAAGCGGAAGATGTTGCTTGCGGTGACCATCTTCTTATTGATGATGGTGTCGATGCCGATGCTCTCGGCGAGGTTGATGTAGTTGAGGTTCTCCACCTCGGCAATCACCTTCTTGACACCAATACGTTTTGCGAGCATTGCGGCGAGGATGTTGGTCTCACTGCGGGCCGTAACGGCCACAAAGGCGTCCATACTCTGGAGTCCCTCCTCGAGCATAGCCTCCAGGTCGCGGCCATCCTCGTTGATGATGAGCGTGTCGTCGAGCAACTCGGCAAGCCTGTAGGCCTTCTCGGCGTTGTACTCAATGAGCTTGACGTTGATGCGATTCTGCAACTCGAGCGCAATACGCACACCCACCTTGCTACCACCGAGAATCATCACATTCTCCACATCAATATCGGTCATACCGCAGAACTCCACCACCCTCGAAGTGTCGACCACATTGGAGATGATGTAGATGATGTCGCCCACGCGGTAGACATCGCCTCCGTGGGGAATGATGGTCTGCTCCTCGCGTGCGATAGCCACGGTGCGGAAGGGGACACCCACCACCTCGCTCGTGATCTCCTCCACCTTGCGATTGACAAAGGGGGAGCCTTGGTCGAGCTTGAAGACCGAGAGGGCGAGTTTGCCTCCCGAGAAGTCGACGTAGTCGGTTGTGGAGGAGTGGCCGAGCAGATTGACCACCTCGAGGGCGGCAATCTTCTCGGGGTAGAAGAGGTAGTCGATACCCATATTGATGAAGACCTCCTTGTTGTTGGGCTCGAGGTATTCGTTGTTGTCGATGCGTGCGATGGTTTTGCGTGCGCCGAGCTGCTTGGCGAGCATTGCGGAGATGATGTTGGGGCTCTCCTCACGGTTGACGGCAATGAAGAGGTCGGCCTTGCGCACGGCGGCACGTTTGAGCACTGCGAAGGTGGTGCAGTCGCCCTCGACGGCAACCACATCTGAGATGTTGGTCACATTCTCGAGCAACTTGGGGTCGCTGTCGATGACAGTGATTTCGTGGGCACCCTCGCCCAACATTGTGGCCAGATGGCTACCCACCTCACCTGCACCTGCAATTACTATTCTCATAGCCTTTCTACCTGATTTATGCTCTCTTCCGTGCTCTCCTCGCCTCGGCGTGCGGCACCACTCTTGCACCGCTTGATAAGATAACGAGGAAAAGCTCCGTTAGTATATGCAATGTTACGCAAAAAATAGTAAATTTGCACACAAAACAACCAATATTTTTTTCCACACCCAATGTCGACCACACTTCTCGTCATACTCATCAGCGTTGCCATCGTAGGCTTCTTTGTCGTGGCACTCTCCCTCACACAGATGATCAAGGGCCACCCCATCCAGTCCGAAATCTCCACCAACCCCCATATGAAGGAGCGCGGAATCAAGTGTGCAATGCAGCAGGAGCGCGAGGCACAGCTCGAGGCTATGGGCAAGGATAGTTGCGAGAGCAATGTCGACTGCAACGGCGAGTGTTCCGCCTGCGGTGCTGTCGACTACCACCACCGTTAGCCCCCCCCAACGCCCCACTCGGCTCGGTGGATCACAGCCCCTTGTCACCCCCATAATCTTCTCGACAATGCGCTCCACACCCCCATTCCTGAGAGTTCTTCCGCTCGTTGTCCTCGGCATTCTGATTGGGAATGCGGTGGAGATGGAGTGGTGGATTGGGGCTGCAGGTGCGGCACTATCACTCCTTGTTGCACTGATTATCAGGCGTCATCGCGTCGCAGGCATCTACGTGGCTGCGGCCCTCGTCTTCGGCGCCATCTCCACCACCTCGCTCACCGCCCCCAAGGTGGCCACCTCCCACGCAAACATCGCTGCCGACACACTCACCGTCACCTCCCAACCCATCCGCTCGGCCCACAACCAACGATGTGAGGCCACACTCGAGTGCAACGGCACCTCTCGCGCCATACTCCTCACCGCACCATCCTCCCTCCCACTTTCGCCCGGCTCCCGAGCCATTGTGCGTGGCAGGCTCTCCCCTCTTCCCGCAAGCAGCTATGGCAATCTTATGGCCCGACGCGGCTTCTACGCCTCGCTCCGCATCGACTCCCCCACCGATTGGCACCCCCTAACCCCCACAACGTCACCCACCATTGCCGCGCGCAAGGTGCAATCTCGCCTGCTTGGACGCATCGATTCGCTCCACCTCCCCGAGAGGGAGAGTGGGGTTGTGAAGGCTATGTTGCTCGGTTGGCGTGGCGGCATCGACCCCCACCTCCGCGATAGTTACGCCCGTGCGGGTGCCTCCCACATTCTGGCCATCTCGGGTCTCCACGTGGGTTTGGTGGCTATGTTGGTGTGGTGGCTCTGCGGCCTACTGCCCGCCGTGGGCCGGCGTGGTCACATCATCCGCAACATCATTGCCTCCGCCATTCTGCTCCTCTACGCCGTCATCACGGGCCTCTCCCCCTCGGTGGTGAGGGCCACCGCAATGTTCTGCACCGCACAGATGGCACTCACCTACGGCATCGGACGCCACAGCCTCAACACCCTCTGTGCGGCCATCTCGCTGATGCTCCTATTCAACCCCAACAACCTCTTCGACATCAGTTTTCTCCTCTCGGCCACAGCCGTTGCAGGCATAGCCATAGGCTACCACCCCATTCACTCCCGCCTCACCACCAAATACCACCATCCGCGATTCAGCGAGCTCGTGGGTCTCACCGTTGTAGCCCTCTGCTCCACCCTCGCAACCCTCCCTCTGGTGGCCTACTCCTTTGGGGTGGTGAGCCTCGTGGGGCTCTTTATCAACCCCGTGGTGATAGTTTGTGCCGAAATAGTTGTGCTGGGCGGATTAATTTGGATATCTTTGCCCTGGGATTGGCTCGCCCCCCTGGCCCACACCCTCTTGGCCGGAGCCGCAGAGTTGCAAAACAGGGTGGTCGAAAGCGCGGCACAAATGAGTTGGTCGGCCATCACTACCCACACGCCTCTCTGGCTCGTAATCCTCTGCTACACACTTGTGGTGGGGCTGCTCATAGTCGCCCACCGAACAACAAAAAAACGAGAATGGACATTAGAGAAATAGAGACACTCTGCTCCGAGGAGTTCCGCAACGAGGTGGAACGCAACCTCCTGCGCGACCCTGCCGAAATAGCCCTCGACAGGCGTGTGGCCAACGCACGACTCGTGGCCACACAGGTGAAATATCTCCAAAGGGCTCGACGCAAGCTCCCCACCTACTACCAAGCTCGAGCCGTGCTCCCCTCGCTCGCCTTTGAGCAGTCGAGTAGCGAGCTCTGCGCCTCCCACAAGCGCTATGGGGGTGAGCTCGCCGTGGACCTCACCTGCGGACTCGGCGTCGACACCCTCTACCTCTCGCGCCGCTTCAAGCGAGTGGTTGCCCTCGAGCACAACCCCACCCTCGCCGCCATCACGCAGCACAACCTACGACTGATGGGAGCCACCAATGTGGAGGTCCTCAGTGCCGAGTCGGAGGAGTTCCTCGCCACCCTCGACCACGCCGACCTCATCTATGCCGACCCCGACCGCCGCAGTGCCGAGGGGCGCAAGATGGTGACCCTGGCCGACTGCTCCCCCAACCTCGAGGCACTGCTCCCTATGCTACGCACCAAGGCCAACCACTTGGCCTTCAAGCTCTCGCCCCTCTTCGACCTCAGCGAAGCGCGCCGAATCTTCGGAAGTGACGCCGATGTGGAGGTTATCTCGCTCGGAGGCGAGGTGAAGGAGGTGGTGGTCTACATCTCCTGCACAGAGCACGAGCCCACGCGCGGTCTCACATCCGCCACAGCACTCGGACTCGGCACCTTCTCGCTGGGGCCCGACGCCTCTGCCACCGCCCCCGACAGCAACCCTCTCCAGCCACTTCCCGAGGAGGGCTACGGCTACCTTGTGGTGCCCGATGCGGCTCTCCGCAAAGCCTCTCTCACAGCGGCGTGGTGTGGCAGCGAGGGGCTCGACTGTCGCGGTCCCTACGGATTTGCCCACACCCTTCCCACCACCAGGATGGGTCGCATCTACACCATCGAGCAGCTCCATCCCTACAGTCCCAAGCGTCTCAAGCCCATTGTGGGTCGCTCCATACAGCTCATTCGCCACTCCTTCCCCCTCTCGAGCGGAGCCATCTGCAAGGCTCTTGGCACGCGCGAAGGTGCGGGAGAGACGTGGGCCTTCGCGGAAATCGACCACCAGATGTGGGCCCTGCGCCTCTCCGAGCCCGAGGGCCGATAGCGATTTGAACTCACCACCGCAATACACAAAACCCCCTCCACGAACTTGTGGAGGGGGTTTTGCGTGTAGCCTCGGGTCCTGCCGAAAGCCTACTTATTGAGCGTTGCCCAGAGGGCGTCTTTGAGTTCCACAATGCCCTGCATTGCCACCGAGGAGATGAAGTAGGAGGGGATACCCTCGGGGAGCTCTCCCTTCAGGTGGTCGATGATCTCCTCGTCGACCATATCGCACTTGGTGATGGCCAGCAGGCGCTCCTTGTCGAGCAACTCGGGGTTGTACTCCCTCAACTCTCCCAGCAGAATCTCATAGTCCTTGCGGATGTCGTCGGAGTCGGCAGGAATCATAAAGAGCAACACCGAATTGCGCTCGATGTGGCGCAGAAACCTCATACCGATACCCCTACCCTCGTGGGCACCCTCGATGATTCCGGGGATGTCGGCCATAACGAAGGAGTGGTTGTCGCGCACCTCCACAATGCCGAGGTTGGGCTCCAAGGTGGTGAATGCGTAGTTGGCAATCTTGGGCTTGGCCGCCGAAACCACACTCAGCAGGGTCGACTTACCCGCATTGGGGAAGCCCACAAGGCCCACATCGGCCAGCACCTTCAGTTCCAAGATGAAGGCACCCTCGAGGCCCTCCTCACCGGGCTGTGCATAGCGTGGAGCTTGGTTGGTTGCGGTCTTGAAGTGCCAGTTGCCGAGTCCGCCGCGGCCACCCTTGAGCAGCACCAGCTCCTCACCGTGGGAGGTCACCTCGCCCACAATCTCGCCCGTCTCGGCGTCGCGCGCAACCGTACCGAGGGGCACCTCGATGATCTGGTCGGCAGCGCTCTTGCCCGACATACGCGAGCCACCACCCGACTCGCCATCCTTGGCAAAGACGTGGCGAGCATACTTGAGGTGGATGAGGGTCCAATATTGGCTGTTGCCACGCAGGATGACGCTGCCACCGGCGCCGCCATCGCCACCATCGGGACCTCCATAGGCCACAAATTTCTCCCTGCGGAAGTGGGCACTACCCGAGCCGCCCGCACCCGAGCGGCAGAAAATCTTCACATAATCGACAAAGTTCGACATAGTTCTATCTATTTAATTATTAACACTTTTTTCCTTCTCTATCTTCTTCCACAGCACCCATCGGGGCCAACTTTGCGGCCACACCGAGGGGCACCCCTTGAGCTTCTTGCGCTCCTTGCGCCGCTACTCCAAGTAGCCAAACCTGCGGAGCTGTCGGCTGCTGTTGCGCCATCCCTCGTCGACCTTGACGTGGAGTTGCAAAAAGACCTTCTTGCCGATGAACTTCTCCAGCTCGATGCGTGCGCTCGTACCCACCTTCTTGAGCATCTCTCCCTTGCGACCAATGATGATGCCCTTCTGCGACTCGCGCGCAACGTAGATCACAGCGCTGATGCGGTCGATGGCAGGCTCCTCCTTATACTCCTCGATAACAATCTCCACCGAGTAGGGGATCTCCTTGTCGTAGTTGAGAAAGACCTTCTCGCGGATAATCTCGCTGGCAAAGAAGCGCATAGGTCGGTCGGTGAGTGTGCCCTCCTCATAGTAGGGCGCACCCTCGGGTAACAACTCCATAATGTTGTCGAAGACGCCGCTGACGTTGAATCCCTCGAGGGCCGACACGGGGATGATGCGTGCCTCGGGCAACAGCTCGTGCCACTTCTCCACAAGCGCCTCCAAGCCCGTCTGGTTCGAGAGGTCGATCTTGTTGATCACCACAATCGTTGGTATGGCGCTGAGCTTTATCTTCTCCACAATCTCCGCCGAGGCTTCGTCGCCCTTTTCGACGGTGTCGGTGACGTAGAGAATCACGTCGGCATCCTTGAGTGCTCCCCTCACGAAGCCCATCATACTCTCCTGAAGTTTGTAGGAGGGGCGGAGAATGCCGGGGGTGTCGGAGTAGACAATCTGGAAGTCGTCGCCCCCAACAATGCCCATAATTCTGTGTCGTGTGGTCTGCGCCTTGGCAGTGATGATGGCGAGTCGCTCGCCCACAAGAGCGTTCATCAGGGTCGACTTACCCACATTGGGGTTGCCGATGATGTTGACAAATCCGCTCCTAAACTTTTTCTCGTTCATATTCATATCCTTGTTTTATCTCATTACTCTCTCTGCTACTCCTTGCTCGTATCCATCAGCAGCTCCGTGTTCACACCCTTGGTGGCCACAAGCATCAGCACAAACCTCACCACAATGAAGCCTATGAATGCAATCCACAAGGCCCTATTCCCAAGCCACCACTCCAGCCCAAAGAAGAGCACAAAGAAGGCCACAAGGGAGAAGAAGGTGGTGTTACGCATAATGCGCGTCTTGGTGGCGCCAATGAGGATGCCGTCGATGAGAAAGGGGATGAATCCCACCAAGGGGACCATCACAATCCACCCTATATACTCCTCGGCGCAGGCCATAATCGTGGGGCTGGAGGTGAAGATGCCGAGGATGGGCTCCCACCAGAAGATGTAGGCCACAATGTAGATGGCCGCAACTCCCGCACTCCACACAAGCAGATGGCGGTTGCTCTGGCGTAGTCGCTCGCCGTTGCGCTCACCGATAAACCTGCCCGTGAGCGACTCGGCAGCATAGCAAAAGCCGTCGAGCATATAGCTGAAGAGCATAAACAGCTGCATTAGCAACTCATTGGTGGCCAACACCGTATCGCCAAACCTCGCCGAGAAGGCCGTGAAGCAGGTGTAGACGGTGCAGACACACAGGGTGCGCAGGAAGGCGTCGGAGTTGATGCGGAAGAACCTCACGAGTGGCTCCATACGGAGGCTCTCGCGCAGGCTCACCGCGCGGATGTAGTCGCGGTAGCGCACCGCAAGAATCAGGAGCGTGATGGCCAAGCCCACATATTGGGCCACCACCGTACCCCAGGCAATGCCCACAACGCCCATATCCAACCCGAAAACGAACCACAGCGAGCAGGCAACATTGACGAGGTTGTTGATGATGGAGACCACCATAGGGGTCGTGGAGTCCTGCATACCAATGAGCCAACCGTGGAGGGAGAAGATGGCTATGGCTGCGGGTGCCGCCCAAATGCGGGCGTAGAAATACTCCGCCGCGAGGGACATAACCTCCGCCGAGCCACCCTTCATAATGCTCATCGCAAAGGCTCCCAGGGGCCTATTGAAGAGCAGCAGCAGGAATGCAATGCCAAAAGCCGCCATCATCGAGCGCCCCAGAATGTTGGCTGTCTCGCGCTTGTCGCCCGCGCCGTAGGCTTGTGCTGCCAAGCCGCTGGTGCCCATACGCAGGAAGGCGAAATTCCAGTAGATGAAGTTGAAGATGGCCGTACCTATGGCGAGCGCGCCTATGGTCGCATCGTCGCCAATGCGTCCTGCGATGGCGATATCGATCATTCCGAGCAACGGGATGGTCACATTGCTCACAATATTAGGCAGTGCCAATCGCAATATTTCCCTATTCATCTTCATCGTCTTATTTCTTCATTTAGTTTTGTTTTGCGACTGCCGTCGCTTTTTCTTGCGCGACATTCGTCGCTTGTTTCCTTGCGACTAACGTCGCGGTTTTCTTTGCGACTTTTTATAAAAAGTCGCCCAAAAATTTTTCGCGAGATACTTCGTATCTCTTCACCGTGTCTACCCTCTATTGGCTGAGCAAACTCTGCACTAAAAGTTTTTGGTGAAGCTTTTTACAAAAAGCTTCGTTCCTTCTTTTTGCGACTGACGTCGCTTTTGTTTCTGCGACTTTTTATAAAAAGTCGCCCAAAAATTTTTATCGAGATACTGCGTATCTCTTCATCAGTGTCAGCCCTATTTACACACGCCCCCGTCACTCCGTGACACCCCCTCTAACTTAGAGGGGGAATTTAGGGTGGTGCGTTTCTTTTAATTCAAAATGCAAAATTCAAAATTCAAAATTAGGGCCTTCGGCGAGCTACCCCAATATATTCCTCCCATTACTCCCCCTCTAAGTTAGAGGGTAGTGACTCCTCCCCTCCTATTATTCCCCCTCTAAGTTAGAGGGGGTGTCACGGAGTGACGGGGGCGTGTGTAAATTTTGAATTTTGCATTTTGAATTTTGAATTGCATTTTCAGATGAAAATGCGAAACTCCTTGGGTAGCATCGTATTCGTGCGGCCACCAATGCGCTTGATGAAACCCACAGGGCACCCTCGCCACAGCAACAGGTTCACACCCTCCGTAAGTTCACTCACGCACCCAAGCTCCTCCCTATGCAGGTAGCGCTGCAGCTCCTCCTCCGAAAGCTCATAGCAGGGAAAACTCTCCCTGCGTAGCCACTTCGAGAGCGCCAACGAGTGGTCGGGCTTGAACTTCTTGCCGAAAATCTCGCCCATCTTCACGCCCGAGAAGAGCACACTCATCTGCTCCGAGACGCACCTCACATCCTCCCACAGCTCTCGGCGGTAGCCATAGAGACTCTCGCCAATGGTGGCAAAGTGCCAATCCTCGGCACTCCCCTCCAGCATCGCGGCCAGCACCTTGCGCTGCTTGGGCTCAACCTCGCCAAAGGGATTGCGACGCGCCTTGGGGTTGCGACGGCGTCCACCCTCACCTCCCTTGCGGACCACAGCTGCAAAGAGACCCTCACCCTCGGTGCGGTGGGGATAGAAGTGGAAACACTCGGCCTCGGCAGCCTCCGTGCGGACTATGCCCC
This sequence comes from Tidjanibacter sp., assembly GCA_017390585.1. Classification (GTDB taxonomy): domain Bacteria; phylum Bacteroidota; class Bacteroidia; order Bacteroidales; family Rikenellaceae; genus Tidjanibacter. The sequence continues at coordinate 11,848 of JAFPBB010000009.1, forward strand.
ACTCCTCGGGGCACTCCACGCTCACCCTCTCACACTCAAACTCCTGACAGAGCCACTCCATATTGGACTCATTCTCGTCGCGGTTGAAGGTGCAGGTGGAGTAGATGAAGAGGCCTCCGGGGCGGAGCGACTCCCACGCGTCGGCCATAATGCGTCGTTGGCGTGCGGCACAGAGCCTCACATTATCGAGGCTCCAATTCTCGCGTGACTCCTCGCTCTTGCGGAACATTCCCTCGCCCGAGCAGGGAGCGTCGACAGCAACCACATCGAACCACTCCACCAGCGAGGATGCAAAGTGGCTGGGGTCGTTGGAGGTGACCACCATATTACCCACGCCCCAGCGGAGCGCATTGTCGGCGAGGGTGAGTGCGCGGTTGCGAATGACCTCATTGGCAACCACCAATCCCCTATCGCCCACGATGGAACTGTAGAGGGTGGACTTACCACCCGGTGCGGCGCACATATCGAGCACTCTCAACCCCGCGGGAATCTCCTCGCCGAGTGCCGAGCGGAGGATGTGTCCCACGAACATCGAGGCAGCCTCCTGCACATAGTAGGCACCCGCTTGGAAGAGTCCGTCGCGTGTGAATGAGGGTCTCTCGTCGAGGTGGCGTCCCCAGCCACACCACTCCACCTCGCGTCCTTCGGGTGCGGGGTAGGGTTTGTGGGGGTTGACCCTTATGGATGTGGGTTGTGCCCCTTGGTCGAGTGCGGCCACGAGCCTCTCTATCTCCAGCTCCTCCATCTGCTCGCGGAGCAGACTTTTGAAATCCTCAATCTTCATCAATTCTCGGGGGTTGTGGTGTTTGTTGCAAATCGTTTATTGGGCCCTGCCGCCACTATTTCACCCCTTTGGGGAGTTTGCAGGTGGGTATGGGCTCCATTTTGTGGAGGTTGGCGCGGTGGCGTCGCACATAGATAGCCATCACCTCGCGCTCGCGTCCCTCGAAGTCGGCCACATCCTTGCCACGGTCATACTCCTCCATAGCCCACTCCAACTCGGCATAGCTGGCACCAATCTGGTCCTCGTCGCTCCTGTCGTCGCCAAAGAGCCCGTCGGTGGGCTTGGCCTTGAGGATGGAGTCGCAGACGCCAAGGTGGGCCGAGAGTTCGAAGACCTCGCTCTTGGTCAGGTCGGCAATGGGGCTGACGTCCACGCCACCATCGCCCCACTTGGTGAAGAAGCCGATGCCGAAATCCTCAATCTTGTTGCCCGTGCCTGCCACGAGTGCGCCACGCAGACCGGCATAGAAGTAGAGGGTGGTCATACGCAGGCGCGAGCGGGTGTTGGCGGTGGTGAGTTCGTAGTTGACACCCTCGCGAGGGAGTGCCGAGAGGAGCACCTCGTAGCTCTCGGTGAGGTCGGTTGTGGCGCGCTCCACATTGGGGTAGTGCTGCTGGAGCCACTCTATGTGCTCCACGGCGCGATTGACCTGCGAGGCGGCCTGATGGAGAGGCAGCTCCACGCAGAGGGTGGGGAGACCCGTGCGTGCACAAAGGGTGGAGACGAGTGCGGAGTCCACACCGCCCGAGATGCCCACCACAAATCCCTTGGAGCCACAACCTACGGCGTAGCCACTCAGCCAGCTCACAATATACTCTTCGACATTCTTGCAATTCATACTCTTTGGTTTCTCTTTTGTTTCGTTTTTCTACTCTCTATTCTCCCATTCCTCCCTCTAAAAGGCCATTCTCACACCGAGTCGCACACCGATGCCGGGGGCTTGGTAGGTGGCCCAATGGTAGATGGGTTGGTTGAGGAGGTTCTCGCCCTTGAGCCAGAAGGAGGTGGTGGCGTTGTAGCGGTAGTCGGCCTCGAGTGTGAGGTCGACATAGGAGGGTATCTCGAGCGTGGAGGCTTCCGCCGCAGCGGGGTCGCAGAGGCCCACCTCCATCTTGCTTGCCCACACAGCCGCACCGCAGAGGGTCCACTTGCGCGAGGGTCGCCAGAGTGCCTCCACCGAGGTGTTCCAATTGCGGGGTCGGAACTCGGCAGTGGCGCTATCGGCACCACCCAGAGCGGTATATTTCACCCTGCCCTCCAGCTCAAACCACCACGAGGGGCGCCACTCGGCCTCCGCCTCGGCATACCACACTCTCTGTCCCTTGCTCACGCCATAGCCAATCAGCGGCGAGCCCACAACCACGCGCTCAAACATATAGGTCGAAAACCACCTTGTGGCACCCGAAAGGCCCCAAGTGATCTCGCCACTGCGTCCCGCAAGGCCCACCTCGGCGAGGAATATCTTGCGCGAATCGACGGGCAGCATAGCCATATAGGGGTTGTTCCAGAGTCCCATACGGGTTGCCTTGGTCTGCACATCGTTGGCCACGGTGATGTGGGGCACGATGGTGGGGTGTTTGTCGTAGGAGAGTTTGATGCTTGTGATCACTCCTCCGAGTCCGTTGTTGGCACCGCGGTAGACCATATAGTCGTAGCCCGCCATAAACTCCACGGGAATCCACCTGCCCAACCTGAAGTTCCACTCGGGCACCAGCGTCACCGAGGTGTCGAAATAGGGCTCGGCGCATACCGACTCCACACCCGAATAGTGGAACGTTACCCTGCCGGGCAACCAGCTGCGGAGGCTGTCGAGGCCGAGGAGTCCGTAGTTGACATTGAACCTACCGACATTCTCACCCACGCCATTCCAGGCATAGAGCGCCATAGAGTTGGCATCGTAGGAGAGTCGGGAGCTCTTGGAGAATCGGCCGGAGAGATTGAGGTTCGCCTCCACGTCGTGGACCGACACAAAGGGCCTCTCGCCCGCAACGGCCACACCGCCATAGCTCTCTCCGAGGGAGCCTTTGTAGTTGACATTGGCACTCAGGGAGGTGTAGTCGCCGATGGCTTGTCGGTAGTCCAGCGCGGCCACATTGCGAAGCAGCAGTGCGCCGAGTCGCTCGCCATCGAGGTTGGTGGCCCTACCCTCCACACCCTCGTGGTTCACGCGCACCGTGAGCGACTCCCTTGCCGTGTGGATGGGGCTCCAGAAGAGGTCCAGCTCGCTACGGAGCGGATAGCCGCCTCCCGCCTTGAGGTAGAGGTCTGTGGGGCGCATCCAACGTGCTGTGGAGATGGCCACAGGGCGCAGGGGCTGCACCTCAAACTCGGTGACGTGGGCTGTGGGGTGGATGCAATAGGTGAGCTCGGGGCGCACAATGGTGGTGTCGAGCAGCGACACCTCATACTCTATGCGCTCCGCCTCGCGGACCACAACCTCATACTCTCTCTGCACCTCAATCTGCTTTGCAAAACCCTCCTCCTGCGCGTGGCTTGTGCCTACCGCCGCGATGAGGAGTGTGAGGATGGAAACAAATCTCTTCATATATCTCTCGTCTCTTTTATTCTGATGGGTAGTTCTATCTGTGTGGGGGTGACGACAGTGCAACGAGGCTGTGTCGTCGAGGATTGTTCGGGCCTACGCCCTCGGGGTGGGGACTATTGGGCCTCGTTTGTGGTCTCTCCGAGTTGGGCCACCTTCTCGCGCGCCACGTCGAGGATGCCGTCGCTCTCGTTGCCATAGCCATCCACCACGCTCTGGTAGGTTGCTCTGGCCTGGAAGAGGTCGCCACGCGAGACGTAGACGTCGCCAAGCAACAGGAACGACCTCGCCAACCAATAGGCGTGGGGGGTGTTCTTCTCTGCAAACTCATAGACCAAGTCCTCGGCCTTCTCGAAGCTGCCGAAGCGGAAGGCGGTCTCGATAATCTTGTAGGCACTCTCGGCGCCCTCGGCATTGCTCACATCCTGGCTGAGGGAGCTGTAGATGGCCACCGCGGGATTGCGCTTACCCGTGGCCTCGAGTGCTCCGGCCTTGGCAAAGCGGGCCTTGCGGATCAACTCCTCCGAGGCATCCTTGTGGGCGACGGTGTAGTCGGCGGCTGTGATGATGGTGGGTGCATCGGAGGTGGCAATGGCGGTGGAGAGATACTTGCCCAGCACCTCCCTCGCGCTCTCTGCGGAGCCCTCCATCTCGGCAAGAGACCTATAGGCCGCCATAGCAGCGCCCCAATCGGCACCCGCAGCTGCGAGCTGTGCGAGGCGTTCGTAGCCCCTCTGGGTGTAGTTGTTGTAGTACATCGCGGTGAGTCGTGTGAGGCTCTCGCGCGCGGCAAGCGAGTCGCCGAGGGAGGCCTTGCAGTCGGCCCCATAGTAGAGCGCCGCAGCCGAATAGAGACCCTCGGGATTCTCGGCAAGATACTTATCGAATGCCTCCGAGGCGCCACCCTTATCGCCTCCGATGTAGAGTCGCTGTGCGGCCACAAAGGCGAGCGAGTCGCGCTGGGTGCCGCCCAAGTTACCACTCAGGCCCACCCCGTCGGCATAGGCAAAGAAACCGTCGACGTCGTTGCGCTCAATGTAGATGTTGCGGATCTCGCCCAGGGCGTTGTGTGCTGCGAGGGAGCCTCGTGTGGTGGCCACAATCTTCTTGTAGGCTGCCAGAGCCGCATCGTTGTCACCCGTATTGCGGAGAGCGAGTCCGAGGTCGGCAAGTGCCGAGATGTAGTCGCGCGAGGAGGGGTAGCGCTCCACATACTCACGGAGCACCTCCGCACTGCGGCGATAGTTGCCCGCACCGAGGAGCGTGTTGCCCAACTCGTAGTGTGCCCTGGTGGCGTAGTTGCCGCGCCCTTTGGCCACGATGGCCTCGAGGTCCTCCACTCGGGCAGCGATGTTGCCCGCCATACCCTCCATCATAGCCTTGCGGTAGGCTCCATAGTAGCTCTCGTCGGTGTCGGTTGCGGCACTCACGGCGTAGAGACGTGCCGCCTCGCCATACTCCCTACTTGCGGCCTTGGCGTCGCCCATACGGTTGTAGGCGTCGGCGTAGTAGTGGTCCTTCTCGCGGCGAATCTCCACGAAGTCGCGCAAATCGTCGTAGGCGGCTCTATAGCGACCTCCGTTGAAGTTGGCGTAGCCCATATTGTAGAAGGCAAAGGGATACTCGTCGCGGTGGGTCATATCCATTGCCACATATTGGTCATACATAGCCGCCGACTGGTGCCACTTACCGAGGCTGTAGTCGATCTCGCCAAAGAGGTAGATGGTCAGTGCAGCCACCTCATCGTTGTACTCCTTGTGGTCGAGCGCATAGCCGCAGTACTCCTCGGCCTCCTCCAGTTCGCCACGCGAGTAGCACTCGGCAGCGTAGTAGTAGGCCACCCTCTGCATAGCCTCCTTCACCCTGCCTCCCGAGCTCTCAAACTCCTCGAGCACCCCATAGGCACCCTTGAGGTCGTTGGCCGCATAGCAGGCCGAGATGAGGTAGCCCTCAATCTCGGTGCGGTGGACAGAGGCGGGATAGGTCTGGAGGTAGCCGCGCAGGGTGCGGATCTCCTCGTTGAAGTTGGAGCCGCCCAATTCCACCTGGAGTTTGCAGTAGTTGTAGTGTGCATCCTCCCTCATAGCCGCGTCGTCGCCACCGCCATAGACCATCGAGAAGCACTGCATCGCACCCCTCTTGTCGCCGCCACGAAGCAGGCAGTCGGCCAAGTGGTAGGCCGCATTGCGGGTGAGCGAATCCTCCGCACCGCAAGCACCTCGCAGGTAGGGCACAGCCCTCTCCCACTCGCCAAGTCGGTAGAGCGAGTAGCCGGCAATGTAGTTCTCCGTGCGGGTCAGCTGGGCACCCTCCTCCGCACTCAGCAGCTCGATGTGGCGCACTGCCTCGGCCCACTCCTCGAGCTCGAAGTTGCTCTCGGCAGCCACACGCCTCACCTCCGCACGTCGGGAGCCCGCAAGGCTCTCCAACACCGAGTCGGCATTGGCGGCCACATAGCCGTCATTGCCCAATCGCTGCTCGACATTCAGGAGGTAGTAGGGCACAATGGGTGCGTAGGACTCCGAGTAGGCAATCGACAGGAAGCACTCCTTGGCCTCGGCATAGTCACCCCCCGCATAGGCCATCGAGCCGAGCAGGTAGCGTGCGTGCTCATAGCTGGATTGCTCGCGCGTGATGCGACCGAGATACTCCTCGGCCCTCTCGTAGTCACCCAAATGGTAGAGACTGTGGCCACACTCAAAGGCCATAAGCTCCACCGTCGAGAGTTCCAACTCGCCAATGTCGACCAGCACAAAAGCCTCCACGGCCTGCTCCCAACGCTCCCACTCGTAGTGCTCACCTCCGAGGGCACACAGCGCCTCGTTGACAAAGGGCGAGGTGGGATAGCGCTCCACGAAAGCCTCGAGTTGCTCTGCGCCATCGCCCATAGCCGCCACCGAGAGTGCCCCGAGAAGGGCCACCTCCGACTCCACAATGGGGTCGACACG
>JAFPBB010000066.1 GCA_017390585.1 Tidjanibacter sp.
GCGTATGAACTTGGGACAGATCTACGAGACCGTTCTGGGTTGGGCCGGTAAAGAGCTCGGTTTGAAGTTCGCTACCCCCATCTTCGACGGTGCTAATCTGGACCAGATCAACGAGTACACCGCCAAGGCAGGCGTACCTGTGAATGGTTGCTGCCACCTGAGGGATGGTGGTACCGGTGAGCGTTTCGACCAGCCTGCAACTGTTGGTGTGATCTATATGCTGAAACTCGGCCACATGATCGACGACAAGATGCACGCTCGTTCGATCGGTCCCTACTCGCTCATCACTCAGCAGCCACTCGGTGGTAAAGCCCAGTTTGGTGGTCAGAGGTTCGGTGAGATGGAGGTTTGGGCACTCGAAGGCTTCGGTGCAGCAAATATCCTCCAAGAGATTCTTACTATCAAGTCTGACGACGTTATGGGCCGCGCTAAGACCTACGAGGCAATCGTCAAGGGTGATAATCTGCCAACCCCAGGTATTCCTGAGTCGCTCAATGTGCTCTTGCACGAGTTGCGCGGTTTGGCTCTTAGTGTAAAACTGTCTTAAACATTACAGAGAGTATATGGCATACGGTAAAGATAATAAAGTCAATACGACCAATTTTAGCAAGATTTCGATTGGTTTGGCCTCGCCCGAGGAGATTTTGGAGAATTCGAGCGGCGAGGTTCTCAAACCCGAAACAATCAACTATCGTACCTATAAGCCCGAGCGCGATGGTCTGTTCTGCGAGCGCATCTTCGGTCCTGTGAAGGACTACGAGTGCCACTGCGGTAAGTACAAACGCATCCGCTACAAGGGTATCACCTGCGACCGATGCGGCGTGGAGGTAACCGAGAAGAAAGTACGTCGTGAGCGTATGGGCCACATCCAGCTGGTTGTACCCGTAGTTCACATCTGGTACATCCGCTCGCTGCCTTCGAAGATCGGCTATCTGCTGGGTGTTCCCACCAAGAAGCTCGACGCAGTGGTTTACTACGAGCGCTATATCGTAATTCAGGCAGGTGCAGCAGCCGAGGCAGGTATCAACAACCTCGACCTGCTGGCCGAGAAAGAGTATCTCGATGTGTTGGCCGCTCTGCCCAAGGGCAACCAGCAGCTCGACGACAGCGACCCCGACAAATTCATCGCTCAGATGGGTGCCGAGGCTGTGCTGACTCTGTTGCAGAAACTCGACCTCGACTCGCTCAGCTACGAGTTGCGCGACAGGGCAAACAAAGAGACCTCGCAGCAGCGTAAGACCGATGCTCTGAAAAGGCTTAACATCATCGAGGCTTTCCGCGAGTCGAGGGAGATTAACAAGCCCGAGTGGATGGTTTTGAAGGTTATCCCCGTGATTCCTCCCGAACTGCGTCCTCTGGTACCCCTGGATGGCGGTAGGTTTGCAACCTCGGATTTGAACGACCTCTATCGTAGGGTTATCATCCGTAACAACCGTCTGAAACGACTCATCGAGATTAAGGCTCCTGAGGTGATTCTGCGCAACGAGAAACGTATGTTGCAGGAGGCCGTAGACAGCCTCTTCGACAACTCGCGCAAGACCAGCGCCGTTAAGACCGAGAGCAACCGTCCTCTGAAATCGCTCAGCGACAGCTTGAAGGGTAAACAGGGCCGTTTCCGTCAGAACCTGCTCGGTAAACGTGTAGACTACTCGGCTCGTTCGGTTATCGTTGTAGGTCCCGAGCTCAAAATGCACGAGATGGGTATTCCCAAAGATATGGCTGCCGAACTCTACAAACCCTTCATCATCCGTAAGCTCATTGAGCGCGGCATTGTGAAGACCGTTAAGTCGGCCAAGAAGATTATCGACAGGAAAGATCCCATCATCTGGGATATCTTGGAGAATGTCATCAAGGGCCACCCCGTACTGATGAACCGTGCTCCTACCCTTCACCGTTTGGGTATTCAGGCATTCCAGCCCAAGCTTATTGAGGGTAAGGCAATGCAGTTGCACCCCCTGGCTTGTACGGCGTTCAACGCGGACTTCGACGGTGACCAGATGGCAGTGCACTTGCCCCTTGGCAACGCTGCAATCTTGGAGGCACAGCTGCTGATGCTCGGTTCGCACAACATTCTCAACCCCGCCAACGGTGCGCCTATCACCGTACCTTCGCAGGATATGGTGCTTGGTCTCTACTATATCACCAAGATTAAGGGTACCGAGGAGCGCCCCGGTAAGGAGAAAGCCGCCTACCTCAAGGAACTTGCCGAGAGGGGCGAGGCTGTGAACCGTTGGGACGACCTCCAGAATGGCGACATCCGCCCCAAAGAGGGTGTGAAACCCGCCTTCACCTTCTATGGTCCCGAGGAGGCAATCATCGCCTACAACGAGCATAGGGTAGACCTCCACACCCTTGTCAACGTGCAGATCAACACCGTTGACGAGAATGGCGAGGAGGTGACCAAGATCATCCCCACCTCGGTTGGTCGTGTGCTCTTCAACCAGGTTGTTCCCAAGGAGGTTGGCTACATCAACTTGCTCCTGAAGAAGAACACCCTGAGGGATATCATCGGTGTTGTTATGAAGAAGTCGGGCTCCGACAAGGCAGCCGCCTTCCTCGACGACATCAAGGCTATGGGTTACAAGATGGCATTCCAGGGCGGTCTGTCGTTCAACCTTGGCGCAGTGATCATCCCCGAGGAGAAGAAGACCCTCGTGGAGCAGGGTAACCAGCAGGTTGCTCAGTTCCTGGAGCAGTATAATATGTGTCTTATCACCAACAACGAGCGCTACAATAAGGTTATCGACGTGTGGACCAATGTGAACAACAGGGTAACCGCCGCTGTATACAACCACCTGAAGGCAGACCAGGACGGCTTCAACCCCGTGTTTATGATGCTCGACTCCGGAGCTCGTGGTAGTAGGGAGCAGATTCGTCAGCTGGGCGGTATGCGTGGTCTGATGGCGAAACCCCAGAAGTCGGGTGCCGAGGGCGGCCAGACTATCGAGAACCCCATCTTGTCCAACTTTAAGGAGGGCCTCTCGGTGTTGGAGTACTTCATCTCGACCCACGGTGCTCGTAAGGGTCTTGCGGATACCGCACTTAAGACCGCGGATGCAGGTTACCTCACCCGCCGTCTTGTGGATGTGGCAAATGACGTGATTATTAATGAGGAGGATTGCGGCACCCTCCGTGGCCTTACTGCAACTGCGGTTAAGCGCAACGACGCCGTTATCCAGAGCCTCTACGATAGGATTTTGGGCCGTACGGCTGTTGAGGATGTTGTCAATCCCCACTCTGGCGAGATTATCGTCAGGGCCGGCGAAGAGATCAACGAGGATGCAGCCGCAGCCATCGAGAAGGCAGGCATCGAGAAGGTGGAGATTCGCTCTGTGCTCACTTGCGAGTCGCGCCACGGTGTGTGCGCCAAGTGCTATGGTCGCAACCTTGCAACGGGTCGCCCCGTACAGAAGGGTGAGGTTGTGGGCGTTATCGCCGCACAGTCCATCGGTGAGCCTGGTACCCAGCTTACTCTGCGTACGTTCCACGTCGGTGGTGTGGCTTCGGGTTCCTCGATCGACAACCGCCTTGTGGCAAAACACGAGGGTGTCATCGAGATCGACGAGCTCCGCACCATCAAGACCAAGGACCGCGAGGGCAATCCCAAGAACTTGGTAGTGAGCCGTTTGGCCGAGCTGCGTATTGTCAGCAAGGAGACCGGTGCAACCCTCTTCACATACAACCTTTCCTATGGTTCGACCCTCTTTAAGTTGGCAGGCGAGAGCGTGCAGAAGGGCGATGTGATCTGCGAGTGGGATCCCTTCAACGCAGTTATCATCTCGGAGTACGATGGTAAGGTTGTCTTCGACAACGTTGTTGAGGGTGTTACCTACCGCGATGAGTATGATGAGACCACCGGCCTCAGGGAGAAGGTGATCATCGAGTCGCGCGATAGGAACCGCAACCCCTTGATCCGCATTGTGGATAAGGATGGCATCGAGCAGAAACAGTATAACTTGCCCGTGGGCGCCCACATTGTTGTGAAGGAGAATGCCAAGATCAAGGCAGGCGAGATTCTGATTAAGATTCCTCGTTCGTTCGGTAAGGCAGGCGATATCACCGGTGGTCTTCCCCGAGTTACCGAGCTGTTTGAGGCACGCAACCCCTCCAACCCCGCAGTGGTGTCGGAGATCGACGGCGAGGTATCGTTCGGCAAGATCAAACGTGGTAATAGGGAGATTGTTGTCACCGCACGCGATGGCAAGGAGTGCAAGTATCTTGTGCCCCTGAGCCGCCAGATTCTCGTTCAGGAGAACGACTATGTGAAGGCCGGTATGCCTCTGTCGGATGGTGCAATCACCCCCAGCGACATCCTCACAATCCTCGGTCCTACCAAGGTTCAGGAGTATATTGTGAACGAGGTTCAGGAGGTTTACCGCGGTCAGGGTGTGAAGATCAACGACAAACACTTTGAGGTTATCGTTCGCCAGATGATGAACAAGGTCCAGATTGTCGATTCGGGTGACACCCGCTTCCTGCCCGAGCAGGTTGTCGACAAGTGGGAGTTTATGGAGGTCAACGACGCTCTCTACGACAAGGTCTACGTCATCGACGCAGGCGACTCGCAGAACGTCAGGGCCGACCAGATCATCTCCGTGCGCCAGCTCAGGGACGAGAACTCGTCGCTCAAGCGCCGCGATCTGAAGACAGTCACCGTCAGGGAGATTGTTCCCGCCACCTCGCGTCAGGTGCTCCAGGGTATCACCCGCGCAGCACTGCAGACCAGCTCGTTTATGTCGGCTGCATCCTTCCAGGAGACCACCAAGGTGCTCAATGAGGCTGCCATCTACGGTAAGGTAGATCCTCTGTTGAACCTGAAGGAGAACGTCATTTGCGGCCACTTGATTCCTGCAGGTACGGGCGTTCGCGCTTGGCAGGATGTGAAGGTGGGTGCGAAGGCCGACTTCGAGACCATCACCGAGTAGTGACTCACCCCTCCCCAGCGAGGGAGAAATATAATGAAAGAGAGGGGCCAACCGTTGTGGTTGGCCCCTCTCTTGTGTTTATGCCGTGCCCATTCGGGGTGGGAGGGCTACCAATGGAGATTGGCTACGTCGGGGATGTACTCGGTGGTCATCGAACCGTCGTCGGCAACCTCCACGGCAATGAAATCTATCCAAGCCTCGGCATCTATGGCCCGCGACTCAATGTAGACATTGGCCGCCTTGGTGAGGTTGGAGATCTTCTTGCGCGTGATGGCCTCGTGAGGCGAGGTCAGGGCACCACATTGGCGCGTCTTGACCTCCACGAAGTGGTAGCCTCCGTCGTGGGATTGTGCAATGAGGTCGATCTCGTGTGGAGGGTTGCGCCAGTTGCGCTCCACGATGAGGAAGCCGTTGTTGCGGAGCCACTCCATAGCCGCCTCCTCGCCCAATGCACCCGTTTGCAGTGTCTTGGACATTGCTGTGGGGCTCTTATGCGAGAAGGAAATCGAGCGACTCGCCTGCGTTAACCTCGTAGGGCTCAATGCCGTAGCGGAAGATGCGCAAGGGGCGAGGACCAATGAGCTCGAGCTTGCCGTCGATGTAGCGGAGCATACAACCCTCGCGCAGACCTACGACCCACTTGGTGGGGTTGGCCACCACATACTCTGCGATGCGCTGCTCACGAGTCTCACCGGCGTGACCCTCGGGGTTGGCGTCGAGGTAGTGGGGGTTGATCTGGAAGGGAATGGCACCTATGGCGTTGAAGGAGAGAGGCTGCACGATGGGCATATCGTTGGTGGTGCAGAGAGTGGGGCAAGCGACGTTGCTACCTGCGCTCCAACCCACATAGGGGGTGCCTTGGTTGAGTTTGGCGAGGATGGCCTCCATCAGGCCCTGCTCCTGCATATTTTTCACCAGGTGGAAGGTGTTGCCACCGCCCACAACGATGGCCTCGGCTGCCTCGATGGCTGCTTTGGGGCTCTCGGCGTGGTGTACGGAGCGCACGCGGATGCCAATCTCCTCGAAGCGGGCCTGCACTTTGGCCTCATACTCGTCGTAGGAGAAGGTGACGCCTGCGTAGGGAACGAAGGCAACCTCTTTGACACCTGCCAGGTGCTCTTTGATTTGGTTGAGTGGATACCTGAGATACTCTTCACCTGCGTTGGTGGAGTTGCTGATAAGAAGAAGTTTCATAGAATCTTGTTGTATGGTTATTGTTTGCAAGTCAGTTTTTGTATGTCTCCCTGCGGGGAGGGCACAAAATCTGTTGTAAGGTAGTGAAAAATGCTCTGTCGGGCAAATTTCTTGGTCTGTTTTTTGCGAAAAAAAGGAGTGAGAGGGAATGTGGGGCTCGAAAGGGCAATGGTGTAGGAGGTGAATGGCTTTGTGTATGTGATTGAGTTGCAGTGGGTTGCGCTTGTGGTGGTGGCGAGAGGGTGCAAAAAGTGGGCTGAAATTGGCGGAATTAGGGAAAAAGTGCTATATTTGTGACGATTTTCGCCGATGTGCGAAAGATGAAATAGCCACACAATGTTAAACTTAAACTTATAAATTATGTCAGAAATTTCGCAGAAAGTAGTTGAGATTATCAAAGACAGGCTCAATCAGGATGTGAAGAACATCACCCCCGAGGCCAGCTTTGCTAACGACCTTGGCGCTGATTCGCTTGACACCGTTGAACTTATTATGGCCTTCGAGGAGGAGTTTGGTTTGGAGATTCCCGATGAGGCTGCAGAGAAAATCTCGACTGTTGGCGACGCCATCAAGTATGTTGAGGAGCACGCTAATTAATTTTATCGCGCTTCAAAGGCTCAGTAGAGTAATATGAGTGAGGTAAAATCAGTTTTACCTCACTTTTTTCTTTTCGGGGGACTGCGATAGTGACCCCTATGTAAACGATTGAAAACGAAGATTATGGAAAATAGAAGAGTGGTAATCACAGGTCTTGGCACCATCAATCCCCTCGGCCACAACGTCGAGGAGTATTTCGCCGCGCTCGAGGCGGGCGTGAGTGGTGTGGACTTCATTCGCAACTTCGACTGCACCACCAACAAAACCAAGTTTGCAGCCGAGGTGAAAAACTATAATCCCGAAGATTATTTCGAGCGCAAGGAGGTGCGTAAGCTCGACGCCTTCACACAGTATGCGCTCATCTCCGCCGAGGAGGCCATCCGCGATGCCCGCCTCGAGGAGAGTGAACTCGACAAAAATAGGGTTGGTGTAATTTGGGGTGCCGGCATAGGTGGTATCAACGCCATCTATGAGGAGATCTCTGCCTTCAATAAGAGCGAGAGCGGAGTGCCCCGATTCAGTCCCTTCCTCATACTCAAGATGTTGCCCAATATGGCCGCGGGTCACATCTCCCTCAAATATGGCTACAAGGGCCCCGGCTTCAGCACCGTTTCGGCCTGCTCGTCGAGCACCCACTCCATCGTTTCGGCTGTGGACCAGATTCGTCTGGGCAGGGCCGACGTGATGGTCACCGGAGGTTCGGAGGGTGCGGTGTCGCTCGTGGGCATCGGCAGCTTCAACTCTATGATGGCCCTGTCGACTCGCAACGACGACCCCAAGACCGCTTCGCGCCCCTATGATAAGGATAGGGACGGATTTGTTATGGGCGAGGGTGGTGGTGCCATTGTCATCGAGGAGCTCAACCACGCACTTGCACGCGGTGCCAAGATCTATGCCGAGATTGTGGGCTGCGGTGTCAGCTCCGACGCCTACCACGTTACGGCTCCCGAGCCCGAGGGCGAAGGTGCCAAGTGCTGTATGCAGATGGCACTCGAGGATGCCGGCATTGCTCCCGAGCAGATCGACTACATCAACACCCACGGTACCTCCACTCCTCTGGGCGACCTCGCCGAGTTGAAGGGTATCCAGAAGTGCTTTGGCGACCACGCCTTCAATCTCAATATCAGCTCCACCAAGTCGATGACGGGCCACCTTCTCGGCGCGGCAGGTGCTGTGGAGGTGTTGGCAACTGTGCTTGCCATCACCAAGGGTGTGATTCCCCCCACCATCAACATCCAGGAGCTCGACCCCGCCATCGACGAGAGGTTCAACCTCACCCGCGACGTGGCACAGCACAGGGAGGTGACCTACGCACTGAGCAACACCTTCGGCTTTGGAGGTCAGAACTCCACCGTAATTCTCAAGAAATACTAATCTCCCCAAATAGACGACAATAGCTGTGGGTTGCATTGCACGCATCATACACCGCCACTGCGGTGCCGACAAGGAGTACTACCGCGCCTTCAAGCGCATCTTTGGTGTCACTCCCGACAACATCGAGCTCTACAAACTCGCTCTTGTTCACCGCTCTGCCTCCATCAAGGTTGAGGGCGGTGAGAACATCAACAACGAGCGCCTCGAGTTCCTCGGCGACGCCATCCTCGAGTCCATCGTCTCGGACTACCTCTTCATCGAGTATCCCCACGAGTCGGAGGGATTTCTCACCAAGACCCGCTCCAAGATTGTCAGCCGCCAGTCGCTCAATGCACTCGCGGTGAAGCTGGGGCTCGACCAGATGGTCATCTACAATGCCACGGGCAACTTCGCGCAGAAACACCTCTTTGGCGACTGCTTCGAGGCTCTGCTCGGTGCGCTCTATTTGGACAAGGGCTACAACGTGGTCAATCGCTTGGTGATCAACTCGTTGTTGCCCAACTATATGGACCTCGAGGATATCTCCCAGGTGGAGACCGACTACAAGAGTCGACTGATTGAGTGGTGCCAGAAGAGTAAGCGCACCATTCAGTTTGCCACGGAGGCCGATGGCGAACATACGGGTCCCTCCACGGGTTTTGTGTCGCGAGTGCTCATCGACGATATGAAGATGGGTAGCGGCTGTGGCTCCACCAAGAAGGAGGCCGAGCAGGAGGCCGCACACAACGCTTGGCTCCTGGTGAGCGACGAGGTGGGCGACTACATTCTCAATCGATACGACCACCTCGCCAATGAAATCAACAACAACCGATAGGGAGGTGCGTGAGAAGGCTATGGTGCGCGGTTTCGACTCGCTCAACGACCTCGAACTCCTCAGCCTGCTTGTTGCATCCGACAAGGGTAGGAGCGCCATCGATGTGGCGGAGCGAATCCTGGAGACTTCGGGTTCGCTCGCCACGCTTGCGGCCACCCCTCTTGCCGAGTTGAGGCGTATGGAGGGGCTCGGAATGGAGCGCGCACTCCACCTGCGTGCCGCCGCAGAACTCGGGCGCCGCATCCTTGTGGCGGAGGGCCAGCAGACCACCACAATCCAGAATCGCAACGATGTGGTGGCACTCTTTGCTCCCCTCATTGGCTCACTCGACCACGAGGAGATGTGGGTGCTCTACCTCACCTCCTCCAATAGCATCATCGAGCGCCGCCGCATCTCCATTGGCGGCTCCTCGGCACTCACCACCGACTTCAAGCTGATTCTGCGCCACGCACTCAATCTGGTGGCCTCGTCGATAATTGTGGTCCACAACCACCCCTCGGGATGCTCGGAACCGAGCGAGGAGGATAGGCGCTTCACGGCCCGCCTGAAGGAGGCCGCAGCGCTGCTCGACGTTCAGCTGCTCGACCACATTATCATCAGCCGCAATAGCTCATTCAGTTTCCGCTCCTCCGACTTGTTGTAGGGGAGGGTGGGGAACTGCGCGTTGGTGCCTTTCGCACGGCCATTTCATCCCTGTGGCCGAGGGTGGGAGTTGCCCATAAAGTGCGAAACATCTGTTTTTTAAGTCCATTTTTTCCCACCGCCGCTACGCTCTATTCCGACACAAAAGTGTCGCAAACTTCTCTTTGCACCATTTTGGGCATCGTAAACAGCGCCCCACATAGTGGTATGAAAATAGTATTGGTGGAAAGGGTGATGGATGTTTGATAAAAAATATGTATCTTTGTATTTGTGCCTCGATGGAGTGCCCGCAAAATGGGCGCCGAGGGGCATTGAGTCGGGCGTGACGACGGCCCGACGTACCATTAATAATTAACATAGCACAGAGACACAGATGAACACCGCAATAGTTATCGCTCTCGCCCTGGGAGCCTATCTGCTCGGCTCGATTCCGAGCGCCGTGTGGATTGGCAAAATCTTCTACGGAGTGGATGTCCGCACCAAAGGTAGCGGCAATGCAGGCACCACCAATGTGCTCCGCGTTCTCGGCGCCAAGGCGGCCCTGCCCGTATTTGTCATAGATATGCTCAAGGGCTACGCAGCCGTATCTCTGGCCACCCTGGGTCCCATTGCGCCCGAGTCGCCCAACTTTCTCTATGTGAAGATGGCGCTCTGTGTTCTTGCCGTGGTGGGTCATATGTATCCCGTATTTGCGGGTTTCCGCGGCGGCAAGGGTGTGGCGACACTTGTGGGAGCGATGTTTGCTTTCTCTGTGGGAGGCATATTGCTCTCGCTGGCCACCTTCGTTGTGATTGTCTCGCTCACCCACTATGTCTCGGTGGGCTCTATGGTTGGCGGACTTCTTCTTCCCTTCTATGCGGCGCTGACGGGCGACACAGATTGGCGACTCATCCTCTTCTTTGCGCTCATCTCGCTGCTGCTTTTCTACACCCACCGCACCAATATCGGTCGCTTGCTCCACGGTACGGAGAACAAAACACATCTCTTTGGGCGTAGTAAACAGGGGGAGCAAAAGTAGAGCGACCTATTGCCGAGCGACGAAGAAAGAATACCTTTGTACACCCTTTCGGGGAGTGCCCGAGAGGAACAAAGCAGACAATTGAATAACCTGCCCCTCCCCGTGAGGGCGCAGGGACGAGTATAACATAAATATTGGATTTATGCTGAAAGAAAACCTCATTAAGATCTACGAGCAGAGCTTCCGCGACAACCGCGAACTGCCCGCCCTGACCGACTACTTCAAGAAGGAGACCTTCTCCTACTATGAGATGGCCAAAGAGATTGCCAAACTCCACCTTCTTTTTGAGCAGTGTGGCATCCAGAAGGGCGACAAGATTGCTCTGATTGGTCGCAACAACCCCCGCTGGGTCATTGCCTATCTGGCCACCATCACCTATGGTGCCGTCATCGTGCCCATTTTGCAGGACTTCAACCCCAATGATATCAACCATATCATCAACCACTCCGAGTCGAAACTCCTCTTCCTCGGCGACACCTTCTGGGATGTCATCGACGAGGAGCGAGTGGCGGGCATCAAAGCTGTCTTCTCGCTCACCGACTTCCGCTGTATCTATGAGCGCGAGGGCGACGAGATTACCTCCTTCCAGAAGAATATCGTCAAGCACTATCGCAGTCGCTACCCCCGAGGCTTCTCGGCCGACGACATCCAATACCCCGAGGTGGGCAACGACGAGGTGTGCCTCTTGAGCTACACCAGCGGCTCCACAGGCTTCTCGAAGGGCGTGATGCTCACCGTCAACAATCTCACCGTGCAGCTCGCCTATGTGCTTCCCAAGAAGTATCACTTCCGCGGTTCAAGGGTGCTCTGCTTCTTGCCCTTGGCCCACGCATTTGGTGCAGCCATCGATATGTTGTGCTCGCTGGGTGCGGGTACCCACGTCACCCTCTTGGGTAGGATTCCTTCGCCCAAGATTTTGGTGGAGGCTATGGCCGAGGTTAGGCCCCACATCATCTGCTCGGTGCCTATGATCATCGAGAAAGTGGTGAAGAAACAGATCTTCCCCATCCTCGGTAGCGGCCTGATGAAGACGGCTCTTTCGATTCCTCTGATTGATAATGTGGTCTATGCACAGGTTCGCAAGAAACTTGTTGCCACAATGGGAGGCGAGTTCTTGGAGTTTGTTGTGGGAGGTGCTGCTCTCAATGCAGAGGTTGAGGAGTTTCTCCACCGCATCAAGTTCCCCATCACGGTGGGCTACGGTATGACCGAGTGTGGCCCCCTGATTAGCCACCGACTCTACACCGACGGCTATGTGCCCACCTCTGCGGGCCGACTGCTCTCGGAGTTCTGCGAGTGTCGCATCCTCTCGCCCGACGCTGCCCACATCCCCGGAGAGATTCTCATCCGCGGTGAGCAGGTGATGAAGGGCTACTACAAGAATCCCGAGGCCACGGCGGAGGCTATTGATGCCGACGGCTGGCTCCACACGGGCGATATGGGTACGATCGACGCCGATGGTAACATCTTCCTGCGTGGTCGCAGCAAGACTATGATTCTGATGAGTGGCGGACAGAACGTCTACCCCGAGGAGATTGAGGCCAAGCTCAACAACCTTGCCTATGTGCTCGAGAGCCTCATTGTGGAGAGGGATGGCAAGTTGGTGGCGCTGGTAGTGCCCGACTATGAGCAGCTGGATGCTGCCGGTCTGCCCCACTCGCAGCTCGGCGACCTTATGGCCGACACTCTCAAGGAGCTCAACAGCTTGGTTGCAAGCTACGAGAAGGTGGCACAGATTGAGCTGCGTCCCACAGAGTTTGAGAAGACCCCCAAGAAGTCCATCAAGCGCTTCCTCTACCGATAGGAGCGCGCAGAAGAGCAATAGAAAAACCAACGGCCCCGAGAGTGGGGCCGTTGGTTTTTTTTTGTATCTGATTGGTTGTTGTGCCGCGTTGAGGGGGTCGCTTTAGAAGGTGAGCGAGATGTTCATTCCCATCGAGGGACGATTCTCACCAATGACTATGCCCACTGCGGGGGCGACATTGATGTAGTTGTCGCCATTGAAACTGAAGCCGTGCTTCTTGTTCCAGCGCGAGGCCACGATGGGGGCGTCGATGAGCGCGTAGAGGTAGCTACCCGCATAGATGGCCAGGCTTCCCCAGCCTACAATATCATACCAACCGTTGGGAAGCATATCGCTGCCGGTGGAGATGGCAAGTCCCACGAGGCTTGCAACGCCTCCTACAATGAGGAGCGAACCTTTGAGGTATTCGCCGTTGTAGAGTTGTCCGAGTCCGGGGAATAATGCGGAGCGCGACATAGCTTCGGCGGGGTCGAGCGGGAAGATGGGGTTGCCATTCTCGTCGAATTTGCAGCTAACATAGGGGGAGTAGTTGTAGTTTTGGAGTGTGTAGGGGGCATTGACCACCTCGCGTGTGATGCGCTTCACTTTGAGTGCGTCGATGGTGTAGGTGCTACCTTCGAGGGTGGTGATGGTGTAGTTCACGCCGGGGATTTGCTCCACGATGGTGCCCTGGAGGATGCGTCCGTCGGTGGTGTAGATGACGTCGGTGTTGAGCTGTTGGACGGGCTGGGCGGTGGCGAGGGTCGCAAAACCTATGAGTGCGGCGACCAAAATGAGGAGACGTTTCATAGTTCTATGGGGTTTTTGTTGGTTTGACTTGGGTTGCTTTACTTATATGGACACACAAGGGTGGCAAAACGTTGCACGAGGGGGTGGATTTTTTCTCTTTTTGTTTGGGGGCTCTTCGATTTGTGTGCCCACCTCTCTCGGCATCCTATCCCACTCCACCTCTTCTACTCCTGCGACCCCATTAGGTAGGCCTTGATGAAGGCGTCGATGTCGCCATCCATTACGGCCTCCACAGCCGAGGTCTGATGGCCCGTGCGGTGGTCCTTCACGCGGCGGTCGTCGAAGACGTAGGAGCGTATCTGCGAGCCCCACTCGATGCGTTTCTTGCCCTTCTCCAACTCATTTTGGAGTGCCATACGCTTGTCGAGCTCGCGCTGATAGAGCTTGGAGCGGAGGATGCGGAGTGCATTTTCGCGGTTCATAAGCTGCGAGCGAGTCTCGGTGTTTTCGATGAGGAACTCCACGGGCTCACCCGTATCGGGGTCCTTGCCGTGGTAGCGGAGCCTCACGCCCGTCTCCACCTTGTTGACATTCTGTCCGCCGGCGCCGCTACTGCGATAGGTGTCCCACTCATAGTCGGCGGGGTTGATGTTGATCTCTATGGTGTCGTCCACGGCGGGCGAGACGAATACCGATGCAAAGGTGGTCTGACGCTTGTTGTTGGCATTGAAGGGCGAGAGCCTCACCATACGGTGCACACCACTTTCGCTCTTGAGATAGCCGTAGGCGTAGTCGCCCTCAAAGAGGAGGGTGGCCGACTTGACGCCCACCTCCTCGCCGGCTTGGAAGTCGGCAATCCTCACCTTGAAACCGTTGCGCTCACCCCAGCGGGTGTACATCCTCATCAGCATCGAGGCCCAATCGAGGCTCTCTGTGCCGCCTGCGCCCGAGTTGATATCCACCACGGCTCCGAGTTTGTCCTCCTCGCCGCGGAGCATATTACGCATCTCGAGAGCCTCTGTGGCCTCGAGCGTGCGGCTGAAGTGGGCATCGAGCTCCTCCTCCTGGGCACCACCTTCGCGCACAAATTCTGCCACCACCTCGAGGTCGTCGACCAGCGCGGAGAGGGCGTCGAAATCGTCTATCCAACTCTTTATGGAGGCGACCTTCTTGAGCTGCTTTTCGGCTGCGTCGGGGTTGTCCCAGAAGTCGGGTGCGGTGGTTTTCATCTGCTCCTCCTCGTGGGCTATTCTCTTGTCGTCGATGGCGAGGTAGCGATGGAGTTCGTCGCGGCGGTGGATAAGGTCGCGTATTTGTTCGGTTGTTATCATTGGCGTCTCTACTATTCAGATGTTTTGGGTTGTGGGTGGCCTATCCCGCCACGCTACACTCTATGCCGAGGGCCCTCACCCTCTCGGCTATGGCCTTGAGCTCCTCCACTCCCACCTTCTCGAGGTTGGGCGCGGGGGTGTCGCGGTCGATGGTGTAGACCATCACGCTGCGGGGAGCAATCTCCTCCACCAGCTTGAGCCACGCGGCAATCTCCTCCTCGGTGGCGTTGTCCACCCTCTGGCCCTCAAATTCGCCACGCAGGAACATCGTCTGCACAATGCAGTTGCCCCCGAAGAGCTTCATATTCTCCACCACGTTCCTCACGGAGTAGTTGCCCAGGGGTTTGTCGATGAGCTGCACGGTGGCGTCGAATGCGGAGTCGAGCTTGAGGATGGGGTTGTCCACCTTGCCGAGTGCGCGTCGCACGCTTTCGCGGTGGAGCATCGTGGCGTTGGAGAGCACGGAGACCTTGGCTGCGGGGC
Source organism: Tidjanibacter sp. (assembly GCA_017390585.1). GTDB lineage: Bacteria > Bacteroidota > Bacteroidia > Bacteroidales > Rikenellaceae > Tidjanibacter. The sequence continues at coordinate 14,912 of JAFPBB010000066.1, forward strand.
AGAGCCTGTCGCGCAGGGCCACAACTCCATCCACAATCTCCTCGAAGTCGGGGTGCATTGTGGGCTCGCCGTTGCCTGCAAAGGTGAGCACATCGGGAGGTGTGCCTGCCTCGACCATATCGCCGAGCACGCTCTCGAGCATTGCCAACACAGCTTTTTTGTCGTTGAAGCGTGGTTTTTGGCCACCCAAAGTCCAGCCGCACTCGCAGTAGATGCAGTTGAAGGAGCAGAGTTTGCAATCCACGGGCAGGAGGTTGATGCCGAGCGAGAGTCCCAAGCGTCGTGAGCGTATGGGGCCGAAGATGAAGTTATCGTAGAGTAGTGTCATAATTAGTTTGCGTTCTATTCTTGCGCGAAGTTACATTTTTTTTGCCGAACCGCTATCCTTGGGGCGACATTTTCTTCTTCTGCTGCTCGGAAAAACGTTGCAGGAGGGTTGTGATTAATTCAAAATTCAAAATTCAAAATGCAAAATTAATGAGCCTTCGGCGCATTACTCAAATTTACTCCCCCTCTAAGTTAGAGGGGGTGCCTGAAAGGCGGGGGCGTGTGTTCTCCTCCCCTACGAAAGGGGAGGCTGGGAGGGGTGGTCGAAAACTGCGTGCGCGGCCTCGCGCACAGGCGTGTGTAGAGGGTAGACACGGTGAAGAGATACGCAGTATCTCGAGAGAAATTTTTGGGCGACTTTTTATAAAAAGTCGCAGAACAACCGCGACGAATGTCGCAAAGAAGAAAAGCGACGTCAGTCGCAAGAAAAAGAACGAAGCTTTTTGTAAAAAGCTTCACCAAAAACTTTTAGTGTAGAGTTTGCTCAGCCAAAGTAAGGCCGATACTGATGAAGAGATACGAAGTATCTCGACAAAAATTTTTGGGCGACTTTTTATAAAAAGTCGCAAAGAGAAAAGCGACGTCAGTCGCAAAAAAGAAAACCCAGCGCAAAAAAGAGGCCTCTCCCGAGATGGGGAGAGGCCTTCTGTCGTGCTACTTGGTGAGCGGTGTCACCATAGTATTATAGGCTCGCTTATTTGATGCGGAGCTCGATGCCGGTGTTCTCCTTAACGAGGCTGGGGAAGCGGCTGCCGGGCATATAAGCACGGGTGCAGTTGCTTACCTGAGCTTTTGCTTTTGCGGGAGCTGCCATCTTGTAGCCTGCGCTCTTGAGAACTTTTGCGGGAGCTGCTGCCTGGCTGTCGTCGGCAATGGGCATCTCACCCGAGAAGGTACCGATGATGGTGTCACCGTTGTAGTCCTCGAAGGCGGTGGTGATTGCGTAGGTGCCGTCGCCATTGTTGGTGATCTCTGCGGAGCCACCAACGATGATGTTCTTAACCGAGGTCTGCTCGAGGTTGAGAACAAAGGAGCCGTTTACGTAGCCATCGTTGTCTACGAAGCCCATATCGATGGTGTAGGGCGCCATAGAGGTGTCAACGGTGTAGGTGCCGGTGGGGAGACCAGCCTCTGCGGTGTTGTCTGCGGGGGTGTTTACGGAGAGGTAGAAGAGGTTGTCACCTGCATACTCCGCGAGGAAGAGAATCCAGTAGGTAGCAGACTCCCAGGGACCCTGGAAGCGTGCCATAGCCTCGTCGAAAGCGATGCTAACCTCGTTGCCGCCCTCGTTGCCGCCGCCGGTGTTGCCACCGCCGCCAGTGGTGCCGTCGTAAACAGCAACCTCGCCGGAGTACTCAGCCACGAAGAAGTAGGTGTCGCCACCTGCGCCAACGCTGAAGCTGTAGGTGCCGTCGCCGTTGTTCACAACGGTGAGCTCACCCGATGCGAGGATGTCGTAGTACCTCTGCATATCGCCGGTGAGTGCGAGCGAGCCGCCAACGCCCTGGCTGGTTGCGTAGCCTGCCTCAACGGTCATAGGAGCAAGGGTGTCGTTGAACTGGTAGGTACCACTTGCCAGACCAGCCTCGAGGCTTGCGGTTGCGGGATCGTTGAAAGCCTCCATATAGAGAACAACGCCCTGCGCGGTGCTGGTTTCGTCAAGCAGAGCAACGGTCCAGTGGCCGTCGCCATTCCACATCATCTCTGCGCTGGCGATAGTCAGAGGAATCTCCTGGGCGCCGCCGCCGCCACCGCCGCCGCTACCGTTCTCGTCGAAGAGCTGAACTTCGCCCGAGTAGGTCTGTTTCCAAGCGGTCATACCGTAGCCAACGTTCTCGATGGTGTATTTGCCCTCGCCAAGAGCTTTGATGGTCATCTTACCAGCGACGGGGGTGTCGATAACCATGTCATCCTCATTTGCGGAGTTGAAAGTGACGTTCATCTGAATATACTGCGAGCCAATCAAACCAACGCCGAGGTAGTCAACGTCGTAGGTGCCCTGGGGCAGTACATCGGGACCGAGGTCCTCGGTGATAATCACAATCTCAGTTGCGTGTGCGGGGAACTTGTCGTTGGTGGGATCCTCGTCGGCAGCCATATAGTAGTAGTTGGCGTCGAGCATAAAGATATCCCAGAGAGCCAAACCGTCGCCCAGGGAGGAGTAGGTAGCCTGGCAGAGCACGGGGGTGTAAACGTCGAAGTTGTTGCTTGCGGGAAGACCTGCCATATTGGGCTCACCCTCGAAGCGGCACTCCTGTTTGGGACGGCCTGCGCCGGTCTCGGAGTCGATACCCTCAAACTTTGCGGTGAACTGGTAGCCACCCTTCTCGAGGTGTTTAACCTCAAACGAACCCTCGGTTACGAGCATAATGAAGCCGCCCTCCTCGGTGTTGCGAACGTAGGCACTACCGTCGAGTTTGGTGGGAGTGATTTCGCCCTCTTTGAGGGTGCCGTCAGCCACGGTGTATTTACCCTCGGGGATGATGCCGTCGTTCACCTCGGGAGTGGTGATCTCGGCAGCAACGATACGAGTAGCTGCTGCGTCGTCGCCGCTACCCTCCATCTTGTACATATAGATGAGGTACTTGTTGGTGCCGTCGTTGTTGACATCACCAAGGTTGATCACGTCGGAGGCGTTGAGGGTCATACCCACAAACTCATCCTCGACGGGGTCCTCACCCGGAGTGGGGGTGGGAGTGGGGTTACAGCCCACCATAAGGGTTGCGGCTGCAACGATAAATGCGAAGAATTTTCTCATAGTTGTTTAAGAATTAAATGATGGTTTGTTTATTTGGTTTTGTTATATCCACACTAACCAATTACAAAAGTAGAAATAAAAAAATAAATTCCTACCTCTCCGGCCCTACAATTGTCACCGTGGTGCGATTTTTTTTCAGGTACTTCGAGGCCACCTCCTGCAGCTCCTTGGCGGTGATTGTGGCCACGCGCTCCATAAATCGCTCTGTGTAGTCGTTTTGCTCGCCGTTTTGGATGTTCTCGATGGTCACGTCAGCAGCGCCAAAGGGGCCGTCGAAGATGCGGATCACGTCGCCCACGATGATCTTGCGCACAATCGAGAGCTCCTCCTCGTCCATAGGCTCCGAGGCCATCCTCTCCATCTCGGCAAACATCTCTGCCACAGCCTCTTCGGTGTGGTCGGCGGCCACGTCGGCACTCATCACAAAGTAGCCTGCCTTGTCGAGATTTATCATCGCAGCATAGGCGCCATAGGTGTAGCCGTGCTCCTCGCGGAGGTTCTGCATCAGCCTCGAGCCGAAGTAGCCGCCCATAGCGGTGGCGATGATCTGCATCGGGATGAAGTCGGGGTGGGTGCGGGGGAAGAGCGGTATGCCCAGCTTGAGGGAGGACTGCACAGCCCCCTCCAGGCAGAGTGTGGCCAGCGGGGTGGGGGTGGGCTCGGGGATGTTGCACCCTGTGCAACTGCCCGCAGGCAGCCCCTCGAGGATGGAGAGCACGCGACTCTCCTCGGCCTCGCCGAAGTCGCCACAGATGATGGCAAAGCTCTCCGAGGCGTTGTAGTGGCTCTGGTAGAATTGGCGGAGAATCTCGGGGGTGATGTTGTCGTAGCACTCCTCGGGCGAGGTGACTCCATAGGGGTGCTCGGGGCCGAAGAGGGCCTTGCCGAAGAGCTCACGCGAGAGTTGGTCGGGCTTGCTGCGCTGGATGTGGAGCTGCTCTTTGCGTTTGGCGCAGTAGGAGGCAATCTCTCGTTCGGGGAAGGTGGGGTGGAGCACCACCTCCTCGGCCACATCGAGGGTGGGGCCCACAAACTTCTTGAGTGAGCAGAAGGTTACCACGGCCCAATCGCGGTCGATGTTGGCGTCGTAGTAGGAGCCCACAAAGTCGAGCGCCTCGGCAATCTCCTTGCCGCTGTGGAGGGTGGTACCCTCCGAGAGGGTGTTGACCACCGTGGATGCGGTGAAGGGGATGGATTGGGTGGAGGTGCCGGCGCGGAAGACAAAGCTCACGCGCACAACCCCTTGGGTGGAGTTGTGGAGTGTGTAGAGTGGGGTGCCAGCCTCGGTGCGGATGACCCTGTAGTGGGGTATGGCGGGGAGGCTTACGGGTTTTATCTCGGGTCGGCGGATGGTCATTTTGCGAGGTATATTAGGGTTGCACTTTGGGTGGGGTTGAGTCGGCGGCGGATGAAGTCCGCGACCTCCTCGGGGGTGATGGAGCGGTAGATGTCGACCTCGCCGTTGAGGAGAGCCATATCGCCCAACATCTTGTAGTAGCCGAGGTTCATAGCCTTGTTCATCACGTTGAGCTCACCAAAGGTGATGTTGGCCTCAAACTTGTTCTGCACCTTCCGCAGCTCGTAGTCGCCCACGGGCTCCCTCACCAGGAGCTCCAGCTCGCCGTAGAGGGCCTCCTCGGCCTCCTCCACATCCACCTCGGGGCTTATCTGACCCGTCAGAATGAGCAGTCCGCGGTCGGTCTCGCCTGTGATGTAGGCGTTTGCGGCGGAGAAGAGTCGGCGCTCCTTGACCAAGTGTTGATAGATGCGGGCCGACTCGCCTCCGGCCAGCAGGTCGGTGAGCAGGTCGGCGAGATAGTAGTCGCGGCAGCCGCGCTCACCGATGAGGAATGCAATGGTTATCTGGTCGGCGGGAACGGCTGCCTCAATGGTCCTGCGACGGGGCGCGAGAATCTCCGGCTCCTCGATGGTGGTGCGCTCCGGACGTGGCCTCAGGGGGAGCGCTCCGAAGTAGCGCTCGGCGGCCTCAAAGAGCTGCTCGGCGGGGAGCGCTGCGGAGACGGAGAGGATGGCGTTGGAGGGGACGTAGAAACGGTTGTAGAAGTCGCGCACCTGCTCGAGCGTGGCGTTGCGGATGTGGTCGGGGGTGAGACCTATGACGGGCCAACGATAGGGGTGGCGGGTGTAGACCATCTCCCTCAGCGCGTGCCACTGCTCGCCGTAGGGGCGGTTGAGGAAGCGCTGATTGAACTCCTCGATGACCACCGACTTCTCGAGGGCGAGTTTCTCGGGAGTGATGTCGAGCCCCATTAGTCGGTCGGCCTCGAGCCAGAGGGCGGTCTCGAAGTTGTCCTTGGGGGTGGTGATGTAGTAGTTGGTGTAGTCGGCGGAGGTGAAGGCGTTGTTCTCGCCACACACCTCCTGCACGGGAACGTCGAAATCTGGCACTCGCTCGGTGCCGCGGAACATCAGGTGTTCGAAGAGGTGTGCGAAGCCCGTGTGGTTGGGCTCTTCGTCGCGCGAGCCCACTTCGTAGAGGATGTTGACGGCGGCCATTTGGGAGACCTCATCCTCGTTTACCAACACCCTGAGACCGTTGGGCAGAGTGCGTTCTTTGTAGCTTATCATCGGCTGTTTGCGGTATGTTAAATTATGTTGAAATTTTCAATTGGCGGGGCAGCTTCGGAGGGGGTCGGTGGCGCCTTGTTTGTGCTGCCGAGGGGCCGAAACTATGTTGTTTATAATCAGTCAAAAAAGTGCCATTTTTGGGTGCTGTTATTTTTGTAACACATTGATACTGTTAGGGAAATAACAAATCCGCACCCCCGATTTTCGGCTCTTTTTTGTGGCACAAAGATAGCGAGTTTCAAAGAAGTTATTATCTTTGCGTGATGAAAAATCCGCTCCCTAAGGGGAGAGGTGTCGAAAAATCAATTGTCGGGATTGATTTTCAGCAGGTTAGGAAGTCTGAAAAAGAAAATACAATACAGAGTAAAGAGAAATATGGCACAGAAGAAATTTATCACCTGTGATGGTAACTACGCAGCCGCCCACATCGCCTATATGTTCAGCGAGGTGGCCGCCATCTACCCCATCACACCCTCATCCACTATGGCAGAGCTCGTTGACGAGTGGGCTGCCGCAGGTCAGAAAAACATCTTTGGCGAGACCGTCAAGGTTGTGGAGATGCAGTCGGAGGCTGGTGCCGCCGGCGCCGTTCACGGCTCGTTGCAGGCAGGTGCTCTCACCTCCACCTTCACCGCTTCGCAGGGTCTGCTGCTGATGATTCCCAATATGTACAAAATCGCCGGCGAGTTGCTCCCCGGTGTTTTCCACGTTTCGGCTCGCGCACTCGCAGCACAGTCGCTCTCCATCTTCGGTGACCACCAGGATGTGATGGCCGCACGCCAGACCGGCTTTGCGATGCTCGCAACCTCGTCGGTGCAGGAGGTTATGGACCTTGCAGGTGTGGCACACATCGTGTCGCTCACCTCGCGCATCCCCTTCCTCCACTTCTTCGACGGCTTCCGCACTTCGCACGAGATCCAGAAGGTGGAGCTGATGGAGATGAGCGATCTGGAGCCCCTCTTCGACAAGGCTGCCCTGGCTGAGTTCCGCGCACGCGCTCTCAACCCTGAGCACCCCGTGACCCGCGGTACCGCCCAGAACCCCGACATCTACTTCCAGACCCGCGAGGCCAGCAACAAGTTCTACGACGCAGTGCCCGACGCAGTGGCCGAGGCTATGAAGAAGATTTCGGCCATCACCGGTCGCAACTACGCACCCTTCACCTACTACGGTGCACCCGATGCAGAGAACGTGATCGTCGCTATGGGTTCCATCACCGAGACCATCAAGGAGGTTATCGACTACCTCTCCGAGCGTGGTGAGAAGGTGGGCGTGGTGACCGTTCACCTCTACCGTCCCTTCAGCGTGAAGTACCTCGGCGCAGTGCTGCCCGAGACCACCAAGCGCATCTGCGTGCTCGACCGCACCAAGGAGCCCGGAGCCAACGGCTGCCCCCTCTATCTCGACGTTGTGGAGGCATTCGCAAGCTGCAAGGATATCCCTGCAGAGAACAAGCCCCTCATTATCGGTGGCCGCTATGGCCTCTCGTCGAAGGACACCACCCCCGCACAGATGCTCGCCGTGTTCGAGAACCTCAAGGCCGAGGAGCCCCGCAACCAGTTCACCGTGGGTATCGTTGACGATGTGACCAACCTCTCGCTCCCCGTGGGCAAGGAGATTTCGATGGCCAAGGAGGGTACCTTCGAGGCTGTGTTCTATGGTCTGGGTGCCGACGGTACTGTGGGTGCCAACAAAAACTCGATTAAGATTATCGGTGGTACCACCGACAAATATTGCCAGGCCTACTTCTCCTACGACTCGAAGAAGTCGGGCGGCTACACCTCGTCGCACTTGCGCTTTGGTGACAGCCCCATCCGTTCGCCCTACCTGGTGACCACTCCCGACTTTGTGGCTTGCCACGTGCCCTCGTATGTCGACAAGTACGATGTGCTCAAGGGCCTCAAGAGGGGCGGTTCGTTCCTGCTCAACAGCGTTCACGACGCCGAGCAGACCCTCTCTACCCTGCCTGTGCATATGAAAGCCTATATGGCCAAGAAGGGCATCCGCTTCTACATCATCAACGCCACCAAGATTGCTGCCGAGATTGGTCTGGGCAACCGCACCAACACCATTATGCAGTCGGCCTTCTTCAAGATTGCAGGCGTAATCCCCTATGAGCAGGCTGTGGAGGAGATGAAGAAAGCCATCTACAAGTCCTATGGCAAGAAGGGCGAGGATATCGTCAATATGAACTACGCCGCTGTAGACAAGGGTGGCGAGGTGATTGAGGTTGCAATTCCCGCCGAGTGGGCCAACCTTGTGGAGCCCGAGTGCGAGTGCAAGGGTGCCGATTGCGACAAACCCGCCTTCGTGAGGGAGATTTGCGATCCCATCAACAACCTCAAGGGCGACCTTCTCCCCGTGAGCGCCTTCAATGGCCGCGAGGATGGCACTTGGGACAACGGCACCGCTGCCTACGAGAAGCGCGGCATTGCTGTGAAGGTGCCCGAGTGGGTGGCTGAGAACTGTATCCAGTGCAACCAGTGTTCGTTTGTCTGCCCCCACGCAGCCATCCGTCCCTTCCTGCTGACCGAGGAGGAGGCAGCCAAAGTCCCCGCAGGCGTTGCTCTGCGCGATGGCTTGGCACAGACCAAGGGCTACAAGTTCCGCATTCAGCTCTCGCCTCTGGATTGTACCGGTTGCGGCAACTGCGTTGATGCCTGCCCCGCCAAGACCAAGGCCCTCGTGATGAAACCCCTCGAGGAGCAGATGGGCGAGCAGAAGAATTGGGACTTTATGCACAAGGAAGTGGGCTACAAAGAGGATGTGATGGACAAGAGCAAGACCATCAAGGGCAACCAGTTTGCACAGCCCCTCTTTGAGTTCTCGGGTGCTTGCGCCGGTTGTGGCGAGACCCCCTATATCAAGACTATCACCCAGCTCTTTGGTGACCGTATGATGGTTGCCAATGCCACGGGCTGTACCTCCATCTACTCGGGTTCGGCACCTTCGACCCCCTACTGCACCAATGCCAAAGGCCACGGTCCTGCTTGGGCCAACTCGCTCTTTGAGGACAATGCCGAGTTTGGCCTCGGTATGAAGGTGGCTGTGGAGAAACGCCGCGATATGCTGGCATCGAAGATGGCGGAGGCCATTGCGAACTGCGCCGAGTGCTCCGAGGAGCTCAAGGGCGTGATGCAGGAGTGGATCGACGGCCGCCACATCAGCGCCACCAGCGCCGAGGTTGCTACCCGCCTGTTGCCTCTGGCCGAGGCTTGTGGTTGTGAGACCTGCAAGGCCATCGTGGAGCAGAAAGACCTGCTGGTGAAGAAGTCGCAGTGGATCATCGGTGGTGACGGCTGGGGCTACGACATCGGCTTCGGTGGTGTGGACCACGTTTTGGCGTCGGGCGAGGATGTGAACATCCTGATTGTCGACACCGAGGTCTACTCCAACACCGGTGGTCAGTCGTCCAAGTCGACCCCCGTGGGTGCTGTGGCCAAGTTTGCTTCGGCCGGTAAGCGCATCCGCAAGAAAGATATCGGTGCCATTGCAATGACCTATGGCTATGTTTATGTTGCTCAGGTTTCGATTTCCAACCCCAACCAGCTGCTCACCGTGCTGCGCGAGGCCGAGGCCTACAATGGTCCTTCGCTGATTATTGCCTACGCACCCTGTATCAACCACGGCATCAAGGGCGGTATGACCCGCACCCCCAGCGTGGGTAAGGAGGCTGTGGAGTGTGGCTACTGGCACTTGTGGCACTACAATCCCGAGTTGGCGGAGCAGGGTCAGAACCCCTTCAAGCTCGACTCGAAGGAGCCCGATTGGAGCAAGTTCCAGGCCTTCTTGGCTGCCGAGGTGCGCTACTCGTCGCTCAAGAAGATGTTCCCTGCCGAGGCTGAGGAGCTCTTCCAGGCTGCCGAGGAGAATGCCAAGTGGCGCTACAATGGCTATGTACGCCTTGCAAAACAGGAGTATTAATAGAGGTAGGGGTTGTCGCGCTCGACAATCGTAGCCTCCAATGCAACATCCCCCGAGCGTCTGACGCTCGGGGGATTGTTGTTTTGGCGTAGTGGCCGCGGGCAGATGCGCGGGATAGGATGGGGCGACTATGCCAATACAAAGATGACGACGCACTCCAATCATCGGAGTGCGTCGTCATTTGTATGCTGTTCCTGCGCTGTTTGTGCGCCGTTAGTTGCAACCTTCCTATTTACCTGTGCTGCCAAATCCGCCTGCACCGCGGCTGGTCTCGGAGAGCTCCTCGGCGGGCAACCACTCCACCTGCTCGTGGCGTGCCACAACGAGTTGGGCTATGCGCTCACCGTCGTTGATGGTGAACTCGCTATCGGAGAGGTTGGCAAGAATCACCTTCACCTCGCCACGATAGTCGGCATCGATGGTGCCGGGGGCGTTGAGCACTGTGAGCCCATACTTGGCGGCGAGTCCGCTGCGTGGCCTCACCTGCATCTCATAGCCTGCGGGGAGCTCCACGAAGAGTCCCGTGGGCACGAGTGCTCGTGCGAGGGGGCGGAGAGTGATGGGCTCGTCGAGGTTGGCACGCACATCCATACCTGCCGAGAGGGGGGTCTCGTAGCGGGGAAGGTCGTGGTGGGAGCGGTTGATGACTTTGACGTTCATAGCTTTATGTGGAGTTTGTTTTCGATTACTTTCTGCGGAGAATGCTACGCACAAGTGCACCTATGCGGATCCTCTCGCGCCTGATGGCAAAGATGATGAAGCCGAGGAGCATAGCGCCATTTGCGACATACTCAACCACCGAGGGGAGCTTGGCGGTGAGGAATGATGCTCCCCACAGGGCTGCCGCCACGGCCACATAGGAGAATATGCGTGGCAGGTCGTAGGGGGTGGGGTAGTGCTTCTGTGTGAGTCGATAGCTCACTACCACCATTGCCGACTCGCAAATGAGCCTTGCGAGGGCCGCACCCGCATAGCCGAGCGAGGGCACCAGCAGGATGTTGAAGAGGATGGTGAAGAGCAGTCCGGTGCCGGTGATGCGGATGGCATATTTGGTCTGCCCCGTCTGCTTATACCAGAAGGAGAGGTTGAGGACCACACCTCCGAGTGCGTTGCTGACGAGAATCATTGGCAGGATGAAGATGCCTTCGCGGAAATTGGGGCCCACGATGAGGGCAAAGAGGTCGCTGAAGAGGGTTATGACGAGGAAGATGACAAGGCTCGCCACAACAAAGTATTTCATCACCTCCGCATTGGAGTTCTTGAACTCGTCCTTCTTAAATTCGGCCAGGAAGAAGGGCTCGGCAGCCAGACGATACATCTGGGTGAAGAGCAACATCACCACGCCTATTTTGACCACCGCGCCATAGATGCCGAGCGCAGCGAGGCTCTCCTCGGCGGGCATCAGGAATTTGATCATCTGCCTGTCGATGAACTCGTTGGCTGTGCCGGCAATGCCACTCACAAGCAGCGGGAGGGAGTAGACGAATATGGTGCGGAGTTGCTTGGAGTCGATGCGTGGGGCGGTGCCTCGGCAGAGGATGAGCAGCAGCACAAAGGTGATGGCGCTCGAGATGAGGTTGGCCACAAAGGCATAGCCGGGGTCGGTGGGGGTGGCGAAGAGTGCCCCCTCCGAGGCGGGGAGGAAGTTGTAGAAGTAGATGCACAGACCTATGTTCACCACCACCGAGAGGAGTCTCACGCCCACAAATTGGAGCGCTCTGCCCTCCTGCCTCAATCGGGCAAAGGGGATGGCGCCCGCCACGTCGAGGAAGATTATCAGCGCCGTGATCCACACATAGGGCCTACCCTCATAGCCCATAGCCCTCGAGAGTGGCTCGTTGAAGAGGAGCGCGAGGAGGAGAAAGAGGGATGCGGCGGTGAGCACAGCTCCCCAAGTGGTCCCATAGACGCGCTTGCGTTCGCTCTGGTTGGTGGCCTTGGCGGCGAAGCGGAAGTAGCCACTCTCCATACCGAGGGTGAGAATCACCAGCGCAAAGGGGATGAGTGCGTAGATGTCGGTGATGATGCCATACTCTGCCGGACTCATAATGCGGGTGTAGTAGGGCACCAGGAGGTAGTTCAGCAGTCGTGCGACGACGCTGCTGATGCCGTAGATTGCTACTTGTCCTGCGAGTTTCGAGAGGTTTGCGGCCATTCTATTTCGTGTGGGTAGGTTGTGGGTTGTTTACTTGCGACCTGCCTCTCCGGAGAGGAGTCCGCAGGCGGCCTTGATGTCCTCGCCTCGGGAGGCGCGGATGGTGGTCATAATACCCTTCTTGGTGAGGGTGTCGCGGAAGCGGAGCATCTTCTCATTGTCGGGGCTCACATAGGGCGAGTCGGGGATGGCGTGGAAGCGGATGAGGTTGATGCGGCACTTCAGGCCGTCGAGCAACCTGCACAGCTCCTTGATGTGGTCGGGCGAGTCGTTCATATCCTTCAGTACGATATACTCGAAGCTCACCCTGCGCTGGTGGGTGAAGTCATACTCCTTGAGCAGAGCCACCACATCCCTGATGGGGAAGGCCTTCTCCACGGGCATAATCTCCTTGCGCTGGTCGCTGAAGGGGTTGTGGAGCGACACGGCCAAGTGGACCTGCGACTCCTCGAGGAAGCGGCGCAGATTGGGGATGACGCCCACCGTCGAGAGGGTAATCCTCGTGGGGCTCCAGCCGAAACCCCACGCCGAGGTCATCACCTCCAGCGCACGCAGCACATTGTCGGGGTTGTCGAGGGGCTCACCCATACCCATTAGCACCACATTGGTGATCTTCTCCCTTTCGGGGAGCGAGCAGATTTGGTTGAGGATTTCGGCCACAGTGAGGTCGCCGTGGTAGCCACCACGACCCGTGAAGCAGAACTTGCAACCCATCTTGCACCCCGCTTGCGAGGAGATGCAGATGGTTGCTCGGTCGCCATCGGGGATGTAGGCACACTCCACGCGGTTGCCGCCTGCGACCACGAAGATGTACTTCTTGGTGCCGTCGGTGCTCTCGGCCACGCTAACGGGCCCGCTGAGGCCGAGTGTGTAGCGCTCTGCGAGTGCTTTGCGTCCTGCCAAGGAGATGTTGGTCATATCCTCGAAGGAGGTTGCCCCCTTCTTGTAGATCCATTCGGCGAGTTGTGTTGCGGCGAATTTCTTGAGTCCCACGGAGAGAGCCACCTCTCTGAGTTCCTCCATATTTTTTCCTAACAGTGGTTCCATAGTGCAAAGATACTTTTTTTTGTGAAGATTGAGGTCTTTGGCGAGGTTTTGTTTTGCAGGAGTTGTGGGTGTGGGATTGGGGCAACAAAAAAACCACATCGCGTCCGATGTGGTTTTCTCTTGTGCTCTGCCTCTTGAGCGGGTGACCTTGTCACCATCAGTGGCAGCGAATCAACAGTCAGTCTCTCACAGACTATTTGTTGCGAAGCTCGTCGGAAACGGTGAGTTTCTTACGACCTTTAGCGCGGCGAGCGGCAAGTACTTTGCGACCGTTAGCGGTAGCCATACGAGCACGGAAGCCGTGTTTGTTGATTCTCTTTCTCTTGGAAGGTTGATAAGTCCTTTTCATAGCGCTATTTATATTTGTTTATCAGTTTTCGTCAATTTTCGGACTGCAAAGGTAAACAATAAATTCAAAATTCAAAATTGTGGTTTTTCTGCCCGATTTTGTGGCATTTACTCACTTCGGTGGCTCTACTTACGGGCGTAGATGACCTGCTTTGTCTCAAAAAACTCCTCCTCGAACCACTCGCCTATGCGGTGGATGTCACATCGGAGTCGAGCCTGGGCAATCTCCTCGGCCAAATCTCCGCCCTTGAGGACAATCATTCCGTTGGGGAGGCTGCCCGCCTGACCGGAGCGCAACTTGGGGAGTACCCATCCCTTGAGGGTTTTCATATCCGTCACGGCGCGACTCACAACATAGTCGAACTCCCCCTTCACAGCCTCGATGCGTGCGTTGATGGGGGTGACGTTGGTGAGGCCGAGCGCCGAGGCAATCTCGCGCACCACCGTGATCTTCTTGCCAATGGAGTCCACAGCCGTAAACTCCACCTCGGGGAACATTATGGCCAGCGGAATGGTGGGGAATCCGCCTCCGCAACCGATGTCACACACCTTGGCGCCTGCCGCAAAATCGCACACCTTGGCGATGGCGAGCGAGTGGAGCACGTGGCGCACATAGAGCTCGTCGATGTCCTTGCGGGAGACCACATTTATCTTGGCGTTCCACTCGGTGTAGAGCGTGCCGAGGGCCTCCATCTGGCGCTGCTGCTCGGCTGTGAGAGAGAAGTATTTGGAGATTATTTCGGGTTGCATATCCTTTTTCTGATTTTGGCCGTCGCGGTGTTCCACGCTCAGCCTTTGGGTTCTAACAATAGTTTTTCGTTGAGCTCTATGCGTCGGCAGGCCCACTTGTGGAACATCTCCTGCTCCTCCGTAGGGGCCTCGGAGAGGGAGTTGATGCAGCCGAACAGGAGCTTCGGATTGTGGTCGGCACTCTCGAGTCGCTTGGCCATATACCCCCTTTTCTTCCTGCGCGAGGGCTTCAGAAAGAGGGTTAGTCCGCGCGGGGGTGCTATGGACACCACACCCTGCCGCTGGCCCTCGATGAGGTAGAGAGAGGCGAAGCTATACTGACTCCCGTCGCGGAAGCGGTGGCGGATGTTGTCGTGGAGCCACTGCGGATGGGCATCATAAAAGGCCTCATACCACGACTTGCGGAGCGCAAGTGGCGAGTGGGGAAAGTGCCAGAAGTGGTCGGAGCCCAAGCGGATGGCCGCATTGACCATAGCGTCCTTGTAGCCAAAGGGTTTGCGCCCCCCTTTGCGGGGCTTGAGTAGGCGCAGAAGTTGGCCTGCGAGGGTGGAGAAGCGCTCGGCATAGAGCCTTGTGGTCTCTCCCTCAAACCACACCTCGGGACTCACGGGTGAGGCGAGAAACATATCGTCGTTGAGGTAGAGGAATCGCTCGGCCAGGTCGGGGATGCGCCACATCATCGTCTCGATACTTATGGAGTTGAAGGTGGGAAGATACTCCTCATAGCCGCGGAAGATGACCTTGTGGTCGACGATGGCTATGGAGGTGGTGTGGCCCGGAAACTCCCTCTCGGCCCACTCGGCAACGTGGGGGTCTTGGTTGTCGGTGATGATGTGGATCTTCCTCACCCAGGGTGCAAAGCGCAGTATGGAGCCCACGGCATAGAAGATCTCTCCTGCCGAGGAGTAGCGACACTCGCCACCCACGTCGTCGCTCTTCTCCACGGAGCCACCGCCACCCATCGCCATACGTTTGGCGCGGTGGGCGGGGTCGGAGCCGTCGACCCAGGTCAGGATGACATCTATGTCTACTCTCGGGGTTGCCATAGCGGGAGGGTGGGGGCTATACGATGTTGTGGAACCTCTCGGGGATGCGGACAATCACGGCCTGCTCGAGCATCGAGGGCTTGTTGAGCGCATAGGGAGGGCGGAAGATAGTCTGGATGAGGCGTGCTATGGGCACTGCTCTCTCCCAGCGGTGTGCCTTGCGCGAAGAGCAGAGGCGGATGGTCTTGGAGCGTTTGGTGAGGTGCTTGGTCCAACCATCGGCGCAGCGCGAGGGGTCGGCAAAGCGAGCCTCGATGCGACCAATGTCGAAGTAGCCGAAGTGGAAGAGGTAGAGGCCCTTGCCGATGTGGTAGTTGTGGCCCTTGACGCGGTGGAAACCCGAGCCCCAGCGGAGCGGCTGAGCTATGACGTTGGCCTTGGTGTAGCGGCTGGAGAGACGTCCGTAGTGGCGCTGGGAGAGGAAGGGGCGCGAGGGGTCGATGGGCTCCTCGAGGGTGACGTGCTGCCCCACGTCCACTCCGAGTCCGGAGAGGGTGGTGGTGATGTTGGCCTGGGAGAGATACTCGGCCAGCGAGAGGCCGAGCTTGGGGTCTACGATGAGAATCTCATCGGCGTCGGTGCCGATGACAAGGTCGTATCTCTTGAACAACTTGGCGGCCCTGTCGGAGAGGAAGTTGATGCGTCCCTTGTCGGACTTGGCCACCTGTCCCATAACCTTGGGGCAGAGGGTGACATTGACCCCTTCGCACCACTCGGGGACGAGTTGGTCGAGTCCGTCGAAGTAGACGTAGAGGTTCTCGCGTCCGAGTTGGGCACCGTAGTACTCTATCCACTTACGCAGATAGAACTCGTCGTTGCGGACCATTGTCAGGGCTGCTATGCGTTTCATATTCCTATTTGGGTTTACTCCCACAAATGTAGTGATTTTTTTGCAAACTTCGGGCTACTTGGTGTGCGTCGCAATCATTTCGGCAACTCTTGTGCCATCCAGTGCGGCGGAGATGATGCCACCCGCATAGCCTGCACCCTCGCCTGTGGGGTAGAGACCTGCCACCACGGGGTGCTGGAGGCTCTCCCTATCGCGCGGGATACGCACGGGGGTGGAGGTGCGCGACTCGAGTCCTATGATCTGTGCCTCGTTGGTGACGAATCCTCTCATTCGGCTGCCCCACTGCTTGAAGCCGCCACGAAGTGCGGAGGCCATATAGTCGGGCAACCACTCCTCGCCGCGACGGGCTACGGCTTTGGGGAGGTAGCTGGTGCGTGGGAGGTCGATGGAGATGCGGCCTGCCACGAAGTCGGCGAGTCGTTGTGCGGGGGCTGTGCCTCCTCCGCCCACAATCTCGGCGGCGTGCTGCTCGAGCTGTTGGCGATATTTGAGTCCTGCCAACACACCCCACTCCTCGGCAAGGTGGGCAAAGTCGCTCTCGCGCACCTCGGTGACAATGCCGGCATTGGCCCAACGGGAGGAGCGTGCCGAGGCACTCATTCCGTTGACCACACACTCGCGGTAGTCGGTCATTGCGGGCACAATCACTCCGCCCTGGCACATACAGAAGGAGTAGACTCCCCTGCCTCCCACTTGTGCAGTGAGGGTGTAGGCTGCGGCGGGCAACCACTCCCTCATATCGTCGGAGTGGTATTGGATGCGGTCGATGAGTGCTTGGGGGTGCTCCACCCTCACACCCATAGCCCACGGTTTGGCTTCGAGGAGCACTCCTCGGGCGTGGAGCATCTCATAGATGTCGTCTGCCGAGTGGCCCGTGGCGAGAATCACCGCTGCGCCCTCCACGAGGGTGTCGCCGAGGCGGACTCCCACAGCCCTGCCACCACGAATCTCAATGTCGGTCACTTTGGCGCCGAAGTGGAACTCACCGCCTGCGGCGATGATGGTCTTGCGGATCTGTTCGATGATGCGGGGCAGACAGTCGGTGCCGATGTGGGGGTGAGCTTCGTAGAGAATCTCGGGGGAGGCTCCGTGGAACACGAGGGTGCGTAGGGCGCGGTTGTAGTCGCCACGTTTCTTGGAGCGCGTGAAGAGCTTGCCGTCGCTGAAGGTGCCGGCGCCGCCCTCGCCGAAGGCATAGTTCGACTCCTTGTCGACTCCCGCACCTCGGTGAATCTGTGCTATGTCCCTCCTGCGCTCCGCAACATCCTTACCTCGCTCGAGGATGACGGGTTTGAGTCCCAATTCGATGAGTCGGAGTGCGGCAAAGAGGCCGGCGGGGCCGCCGCCAACAATAACCACCTCTGTGGCTCCGTTTACATCGGGATAGTCGAAATGAATTTCGGGAGGCATCTGGTCGCCATCGACGAATATTTCCACGGTGAGCAACACCTTGGGAGTCTGGTGGCGAGCGTCGACGGAGCGCTTGAGCACTCGTGCGAGGGCCACCTGGTCGCGGCGCACTCCGAGGGTGCGTACCGCAATGCCCAGCCACGCCTCTGTGGAGGCTGCCTGCTTGGGTGAGAGAGTTAAATTTAATGTTTTAGCCACGATTGTGTGATTCTTTTCGGCAAAAATAACTATTTTTGTGAAATATCCTATCCGACCAGATGCGTAAACTGATAATCATTCCCACCTACAACGAGCGAGAAAACATCGAATTGATGGTCCGCAAGGTCTTTTCGCTCCCCGGGGAGTTCTCGCTCCTCGTTGTCGACGACGGCTCGCCCGACGGCACCGCCGCCATCGTGCGCCAACTCCAAGCCGACCATCCCGACAGACTCTTCCTCCTCGAGCGCGAGGGCAAACTCGGACTCGGCACCGCCTACCTTGCGGGATTCCGCTGGGCACTTGAGCGTGGCTACGAGGCCATCTACGAGATGGATTGCGACTTCTCCCACGACCCCGACGACCTGCTGAGGCTCACCGCAGAGCTTGAGAAGGGTGCCGATGTGGCTGTGGGCTCGAGGTATGTGAGTGGGGTGAATGTGGTCAATTGGCCGATGCGCCGACTGCTGCTCAGCTACTTCGCCTCGCGCTATGTGCGCTGCGTGACCCGTATGCCTGTGCGCGACGCCACGGCGGGCTTTGTGGCCTATCGTGCCGATGTGTTGCGCACCATCAATCTCGACAAGGTGAGGATGAAGGGCTATGGTTTCCAGATAGAGATGAAGTACACCGCCTGGAAGCTCGGCTTCGGCATCAAGGAGGTATCCATCATATTCCGCGACCGCACGATGGGAACATCCAAGATGAGCGGCTCCATCCTCGGCGAGGCCTTCTGGGGTGTGCTCGGATTGCGCTTCAGGCGATTCGACAAACGACAAACCGAATAGAAACCCTAAACGTGACCAAATACTATGAGAGTAGCAATCTATGGTGCCGGCTCACTCGGCACAATCCTCGGAGCCTACATCGCCAAGGCGGGCGAGAGGATTGAACTTATCAATCGCAATAAAGCCCACGTCGAGGCGCTCCAAACAGAGGGCGCAAAGGTTGTGGGTACGGTGAACTTTACCCAGAAGGTGGAGGCCTACACCCCCGACCAGATGAACGGTCTCTACGACGTGGTGTTCCTGATGACCAAACAGCAACACAATGCCGAGGTGGTGGCTATGCTCAAGGATTTCCTCGCACCCGACGGTGTGCTTGTCACCTTCCAGAACGGTCTGCCCGAGGTGCAGATTGCCGAGATTCTGGGTCCGGAGCGCGTGTTGGGTTGCACGGTGGCCTGGGGTGCAACTATGCAGGGCCCGGGCGTGTGTGAACTCACAAGTAGTCCCGATGCACTCTCCTTTGCGCTCGGAGCCATCGCCCCCAAGCGCCACAAACATTTCGAGGCTGTGAAGGCGCTGCTGGAGAAGATGGGTACGGTGGATGTGGAGGAGAACTTCCTCGGCACTCGCTGGAGCAAACTCCTCATCAATGCCTCCTTCTCGGGAATGAGTGCCGTGTTGGGTTGCACCTTTGGTGAGGCTGCCAAGCCCAAGGCCTCGCGTCGCATTGTGCAGGCCCTCATCAAGGAGTGCATAGATGTGTGCGCTGCGGGCGGCATCCGCATCGAGCCTGTGCAGGGCAAGGACATCGTCAAGTTGCTCGACTACTCCGGCGGCCTCAAGAAGGCCATCTCCTTCTTCATCATCCCCATTGCCATCCGCAAGCACGCCAAGCTCAAGGCGAGTATGCTCCAGGACCTCGAGAAGGGCAAACTTACCGAGGTGGATGCCATCAATGGTGCTGTTTCGGCCTTTGGTCGCAAGGTGGGGTGCCCCACTCCTGTCAACGACAAGGTGGTGGAGATCATCCACCTCATCGAGCAGGGCAAGGCCACTCCGAGTGTCGACAATCTGCGCTACTTCGAGTAGTGCCTGCATTAGTGTTGCCTGCTGTGGGGAGGGTTGTTCTTTCCGCCCCGAGGCAGGGGCAAACAAAAACCGCGAAGTTCACGTCTGAACTTCGCGGTTTTTTTCTGTTCCGTCTCCGGCATCCAAGGACTATTTCTCCTTGGCAACGTAGCGTTTCTCTTTGATACGTGCTTTCTTACCGGTGAGGTTGCGGAGGTAGTAGATACGTGCGCGACGTACAACACCCACTTTGTTAACCTCAATCGACTCGATGTGGGGCGAGTAGAGGGGGAAGATACGCTCTACACCAACACCGTTCGAAATCTTACGGATGGTGAACATTTTGGTCACACCGCGACCTTTGATCTGGATTACCACACCGCGGAAGCTCTGGATACGCTCTTTGTTACCCTCTACGATTTTGTAGCTTACGGTGATGGTGTCGCCGGCTTTGAACGAGGGAACCTCCTTGGGTGCCCACATAGCCTCTTCTGCGATTCGGATTAAGTTGTCCATCTTTTTGTTTTAATCGATTAAAATGAAAATGTTAAGGCGGGGAATATTACGGACTCCTGTGTTCTCATAAGAGATTCCGCCACCGGGCTGCAAAGGTACGAACAAAATTCAAAATTCAAAATTTTCGCCAAAATTGCAACTCCAAAATAGTCATACGTTTGGTTGCCAACATTTTAGCCCTCGAAAATCGCACCTATTTTTTTGCACTACTCGTGGAGTTTGAGCGCTTTGAGTTGGTCGATGCGTGCATAATCCGTCAGGTCGACCTTGATGGGGACCACGGCGATGTAGCCATTCTTGAGTGCCCACTCGTCGGTGTCCTCCGCCTCGGGCTCGTGGTTGCAGAAGCCTCCCGTGAGCCAAAAGTAGTCGCGGCCTCGGGGGTCCTGACGGCAGAAAAACTCCTCCCTCCAGAAGCCTTTGGTCTGGCGGCAGATGCGGTGGCCGCGAATCTGCTCGGGGCGTGCCACGGGAACGTTGATGTTGAGGCAGAGGGGTGTGGTGGGCCTCTCCATAGCGAGCAGCGCGGGGATGAGTCGCTCGGCAAAGGCTATGGTGGCGTCGAAATCGGCGTCGGCATTGTGGTCGTCGAGCGAGAGTCCCACCGAGGGGGCACCATAGAAGCTCGCCTCGATGGCCGCACCCATAGTGCCCGAGTAGAGCACATTGATGGCGGCATTGGAGCCGTGGTTGATGCCGCTCAGGTTGAGGTCGGGGGTGACTCCCAGCTCGGGGAGGAGCCAATCGTAGGCCATCTTCACGCAGTCCACGGGGGTGCCGTTGCAGGAGTAGACCTTGATGTGGGGTTCGTCTCTGCGGAGGGTGAGGTAGAGGGGGTCGTACATTGTTATGGCGTGGGCCTTGCCCGATTGGGTTTGGTCGGGTGCGAGTGCTATGACATCGCCGAACTGTGCCGCACAATCCACAATGGCGTTGAATCCTTTGGCTCTGTAGCCGTCGTCGTTGCTGATGAATATTATGGGTCTCTTCATACTCTTGTCTCGATAATTCTCCACAAAGATAGCTCACCTTGTGCAATTTTACAAAAACACGCCCCCTCTTTGGCGCAAGGTTTGCAACCCCTGGCCGAAGGAAATCAACCTTCAAACCATACAAATCAGTGAAATAACTATGAGACACGAAATCCTATTTTGCATTGCGGCATCCCTTGTGGGGGTGGCCTGCAACCGCGGAGGTGTCGCGGCTCCTGCTCCTCTGCCACGGGTGGAGGTGGCTCGAGCTGTGGGTGAGCGGGTGGTGGTGCCTATGCGCTTCCCGACGCTGCTCTACTCCAACTACGACGCCACCATCCAACCACGCGTCAGTGGCTACCTCCTCTCCAAAGATTTCTACAAGGGGATGCCTGTGGAGCGCGGTCAGGTGCTCTTCACCATCGATGCGGCGCCCATTGAGCTGAGTGTAGCCTCGGCTCGTGCGCAGTTGGCCTCGGCGCGTGCGGCCTTGGCCGAGGCGGAGAACAACTACAAGAGGGCGGTGCCGCTGGCGCGCATTGAGGCCATCAGCCAGAGTTCGCTCGACCAATATCGTGCGGCCTACCTCTCGGCGAGCGCACAGGTGGAGTTGGCCTCCGCTCAGCTCGATGAGGCGCTGCTGCAGTTGAGCTACACCACCATCACCTCGCCCATCGACGGCATCATCGACGACCAGGGGGCCACGGTGGGTGATTGGGTGGGGGTGGGGACCTCCTACTCGTTGTTGGCCACCGTCTCCAACATCGACGAGATGGGGGTGCATATCCCCATCCCCTATGGTCGCTACCTCACCTCGCGTGGCGGTGGCAGCGACTCCACCCCCTCCTACGACAACGCCACCCTCCTCGAGAACATCCGCCTCTACCTTTCCGACGGGTCGCTCTACCCCCACTCGGGCACCTATGCCTACACCAAGCGCGAGGTGGGCAACTCCACCGGTAGCATCATCATCGTTGCCTCCTTTCCCAATCCCGAGGGGGTGCTGAAGGTGGGACAATCGGCGGTGGTGGTGGCCGATGTAGGCTCACCCGAGGGGGTGGTGCTGATTCCGCAGAGGGCTGTGGTGAAGATGCTCGACAGAACGGCTGTGTGGGTTGTGGGGCCCGACGATAGGGTCTCCTTCCGCAACGTGAAGTTGGGCAACACCTTTGGCTCCCATTGGATTGTGGAGAGTGGCCTGAAGGAGGGTGAGCGCGTGGTTACGGCGGGCATCCAGCACCTCTCCGAGGGTGCCAAGGTGAGCGTCGACGAGCCCTCCGAGCAGGACCACAAAGGGGAGTCCCACACCCACGGTGTAAATGCAGAGAGGAGGTAGGCTATGGAGAGATTCTTTGTCAATAGGCCCATTTTTGCCATCGTCATCGCCATTGTCATCCTCCTGCTGGGAGGGCTTTCGGTGGGGAGTCTCCCCATTGAGCAGTATCCCGACATCACTCCCCCTGTGGTGGAGGTGGAGGCGAACTATGTGGGTGCCGATGCGGCTTCGGTGAACGATGCGGTGGCTATGCCCCTGGCCGAGAGTGTTATGGGTGTGGGCGAGATGCTCTATATGCAGACCACCTCCGCGGGCGACGGCTCAATGTCGCTCCAGATTCTCTTCGACATTGGCTCCAATCCCGACCTCGACGAGATCTTCGTGCAGAACCGCATCTCCTCGGCTACCTCACAACTTCCCCAAGCGGTGGTGCAGCAGGGTGTCACCACCCAAAAGTCCGAGACGGGTTTCCTGCTCATCTATGCACTCTACTCCGAGGACGGCTCTCTCGACGACAACTTCCTGGCCAATTGGGCCTACATCAATCTCCGCAACGAGATTCTCAAGATCGACGGTGTGGGCAAGGTGGAGGTTATGGGCTCGGGGGAGTATGCAATGAGGGTGTGGGTCGATCCCTATAGGATGGCTTTCTACGACATCACCGTGGAGGATATTGCCTCGGCCATCGAGAGTCAGGCCTCCATCTTTGCGGCGGGTAAGTTTGGTGCGGAGCCCTCGGCAACCCCCGGCGACTTCACCTACACCGTGACCACACCTCCCTCGCTTTCCGAGGCGCAACTCTACGAGCAGCTGGCCCTGCGCGTGCTGCCCGACGGGGAGATTCTGAGGCTGGGCGAGGTGGCCCGCGTGGAGTTGGGCTGCAAGAGCTATGGTGCCTACTCCTCCTTCGACAACCACCCCGCGGCCCTTGTGGCCATCTACCAGAGCCCCGGTAGTAATGCTGTGGAGGTAGGCCGTCAGGTGAAGAGTGTGGTGGCGGAGTTGGAGAGGAGCCTCCCCGAGGGGTTGGCCACCTCCACGGTTATCGACGCCACGGTGAGCATCGAGGAGGGCATCCGTGAGATTTTCGTGACGATGTTCTTCACCCTCCTGCTGGTGATTGTGGTCATCTACATCTTCCTGCAGGATTGGAGGGCCACGCTCATTCCGCTTGTGGCCATCCCTGTCTCCATCGTGGGTGCCTTTGCCATCTTCCCGCTGCTGGGCTTCTCCATCAACATCATCTCGTTGCTCGGCTTGGTCTTGGCCATCGGTCTTGTGGTCGACGACGCCATTGTGGTGGTGGAGGCTGTGCAGGTGGGCATTGAGAATGGGGAGAGTCCCCGCAAAGCCACCCTTGCGGCTATGAAGCAGGTGGCCTCGCCCATTGTGGCCACCACGGTGGTGCTGCTGGCGGTCTTTGTGCCGGCCACTCTGGTGGAGGGGATCACGGGACGACTCTTCCGCCAATTTGCTATGGGCATCTCCACCTCGTTGGTCATCTCCGCCTTCAATGCACTCACCCTCTCGCCCGCACTCTGTGCTCTCATTCTGCGCCCCCACAAGAGGTCGACAAGGGGCTTCTTTGGGGCCTTCAACCGCTTGTTCAATCGCAGTGTGGAGGGCTATCTGCGTGGCACGGAGAGGGTGGTGCGCAGGGTGGTGCTCACGCTGTTGCCTGTGGTCGTTACGGCTCTGGGCACTTGGTGGATTTTCCGCACTCTGCCCAGCGGTTTCCTCACCGTGGAGGACCAAGGCTACCTGATGGTCTCGGTCGCGCTCCCCGATGCGGCGAGTGTGAGCCGCACGGAGGAGGCCGTGGCACGGGCGGTGGATGTGATTGGCTCCATCGAGGGGGTCGACTACGAGTCGTCGGTGGCGGGCTTCGACCTCATCTCGGGTGTGGCCTCCACCAATAGCGGTGTCATCTTCGTCACCCTCAAGCCCTATGGCGAGCGCACCCAAAGCGCCGAACAGATTGCCGCCACCATCAACGAGCGTCTCTATGCTGCTGTGCCGGAGGGTGTGTTCTACGCCTTTGAGCCCCCTTCGATTCCCGGTCTGGGGGTCACCTCGGGACTCTCCTTCTCCTTGCAGGAGCGTGGGGGTGGGGATATCCGCGAGCTGGCCAAGGTGGCCGACGAGTTTATGGCCAAGGTGGAGAAGCTGCCCGAGATTGCCGCCGTCTCGACCCGTTTCGACGCCGAGGTGCCCCAACTCCACCTCTCCATCAACGAGCCGCTGGCTATGAGTCGCGGGGTCGATGTGGAGGAGTTGCGCACCCTGCTCTCCACGATGCTCGGAGGTGAGTATGTGGGCAACTTCAGCCGCTTTGGGCGACTCTATCAGACCTACATTCAGGCCGACTCCGAGTGGCGACGCACGCCGAGCGACTTGGAGGGATACTACATCCGCAACAACGAGGGGGAGAGCATCCCCGTGGCACCACTTGTTACGGTGCGCGACACGGTGGGCGTGGAGTTCCTCACCACCTTCAACCTCTACGATGCCATCGCCATCAACGCCACTCCCGCACCAGGAGTCTCCACAGGCCAGGCTATGGCGGCACTCGAGAGGCTCGCACACTCCGAGCTCCCCTCCGACGTCACTCTCGCCTGGAGTGGTGTCTCCTATCAAGAGGCCTCGGCTTCGGGCGGTGGGCTCACCTATCTCCTGGCAGTGGTGTTCGTTTTTCTTGCTCTTGCTGCCCTCTACAACTCGTGGAGTCTCCCCATCGGAGTGCTCCTCGGCGTGCCGCTGGCCATCTTCGGTGCGCTCCTCTCACTCTGGGTTGCCCACCTATTCAATCCCATCTACGTGGACAATATATTCATAAAGGTATCCCTTGTGATGCTCATAGGTCTCTCGGCCAAGAGTGCCATCCTTGTGGTGGAGTATGCCGACAGGAAGTTTCTCGACGAGGGGCTCGACTTGGGGAAGGCCGCCCTTGCGGCTGCACGACTGCGACTGCGCCCGATTCTGATGACCGCCGTGGCCTTCATTGTGGGCATTTCGCCCCTGATCTTCGCCTCGGGAGCCTTCTCCGTAGCCCGCAATCTTATGGGGGTGGCGCTGGTGGGCGGTATGTTGGTGGCCACCATCCTCGGCATCTTCATCTATCCTGCGCTCTACTACCTCGTGGGACGAATCGCGAGGTTCGAAAAACGACGCGAGAGAATCCACAAAAACAGACTCGAATATGAAAACACACAGACTCATTAGCCTCCTCCTTTCGCTCCTCGCCCTGCTGGGCAGCTGCTCCGTGACGCCTCCTGCAGCCGAGGTTGTTCCCCCAACCCTGCCCGATGAGTTCATCTTTGCCCGCAGTGGCGACACGGTGGTGGTTGTGGGGGTGGAGTGGTGGGAGATCTTCGGCGACACCACCCTCAATAGGCTCATCACCACAGCCGTCGAAAACAACAAGTCCCTCGCCTCCACGGCGGCCAAACTCGTGGCCGCACGCGCCTCACTCGCTGCCGTCCGTGCCTCACTCGCACCCTCCATCGACCTCTCCGTGAGTGGCTCAGCGACCTACAACACCCCTGCGGATGGTGGGCGCAAGTCCATCGCACAGTCCTACTCCGTCCTCCCCTCCGTGAGTTGGGAAGTGCCCATCTTTGGCGGCATCGCGGCCACCTCCGAGCAGGCTCTCCACACCTACCTCGCCACCGAGTGGGGCTATCGTGCCGCGCGTCTTGCCCTCGAGGCCGAGGTGGCCACCACCTACTTCCAGTGGCTGCAATATGCACGCTCTCTCGAGATCTCCGAGCGCAGCTATGAACTCCGACTCGAGGCTCAGCAGAAGGCCGACTCGCTATTCTACTACGGCTACTCCTCGGGTGTCGACCTCCAGCAGGCGCGCTCCCTCACCGCCACTGCCGCAGCCGACATCCCCTCCTACCGTCGTGCGATGCTCTCCACCTCGCTTGTGCTTGCCTCGCTGCTTGGCGAGGAGCCCTTCCTCCTTCCTCCGCCCACCCACTCGCGTGAGTGTGTCCACTCACAAGAGGCGCAGCTCGATGGACTCTACTGTGGCCACCTCACAGCCTCGCCGCTTCCTGCCTACGTTCCGGGTGGGTTGCCCTCGGCGATGTTGGAGCGTCGTCCGGATGTGATGGAGGCCTACCACCAAGTGGAGTCGGCGGCTGCGGCCACCCGCCTTGCGCGTGCCCACCGCTTCCCCTCCATAGCCCTCACAGGCGAAGGCGGACTCCTCTCAGCCACCCTCAAAGGGCTCACCTCCCACAACCCCGCCTATTGGACCGCCGCACTCTCGCTCACCCAACCTCTCTTCCACTTTGGCGAGCTCAAGGCCGAGGAGCAGCGGGCAGTGGAGTTGTGGCGTGCGGAGACTCTGAACTACCACGGGGTGGTGCTTCAGGCTTTGTCGGAGGTGGAGAGTGTCCTCGTCTCGGTGGAGAACTACAATCTCGAGGCTGCGCGTCAGCTCGAGTTGCTCCAGGCCAACAATCGTCTGCGCGAGATGACGTCTGCGCTCTATGGCGATGGTCTTGCCTCGTCGCTCAATCTGATTGATGCCGAGCGCAATCTCTACTCCTCGCAACTATCCTATGTCTCTCTTCTCACCGAGCAGCTTTGTGCCTATGTCAATTTATATAAGGCGTTGGGTGGCGGCTGGTAGGGGGGCGAGTGAATCTCACGGGTAAATTTTGCACCAAATTTCAAGAGCGACTTCCTCATTTACCTTTTAGTAAACTGCGGAGTCGCTCTCTCCTTTGGCCCAAAATTTCCTCCGCGATATTCACTCGCCCTGCGCTCGCCTCTCTCGCGAGTCGGTTTGCCACCCCAATAAATCGCCCCCACCTCCCCGAGCGACTTCCTCATTTACCTTTAGTAAACTGCGGAGTCGCTCTCCTCTTTGGCCCAAAATTTCCTCCGCGATATTCACTCGCCCTGCGCTCGCCTCTCTCGCGGTAACTACGCCATTTTTCCGAGAGTCGCCCCCCCCTCATTTACCTTTTAGTAAACTGTGGAGTCGCTCTCTCCTTTGCGCCCTGGTTACACAAAAAACCCCTCCGGAGTCTGTGTAGCGCAACTCGGGAGGGGGTTGGGGGTGGGGTCCAACCTAACGGTTGGCCTCAATCAGACCCTACTGCTGGGGGTCCATAATGAGTTTCATAATGTTGCCGTCGGCAAGAATCTTGGCTGCAAGAGCCTTGATGTCGTCGGCAGCGATGTTGGCGAGAGTCTCCTCATAGCCGGTGGTGTTGTCGATGCCATAGAGGTCGGCATTGAGAATCCAATTCATCCAGTTGCCATTCTGCTTGAGTGCATCGGCACGCTCCTTAACCATATACTCCTTGATCTTGGCGATGTCGGCCACGTTGGGACCCTCGGTGGCGATCTTCTCGATCTCGGGAAGGAGTGCGCCACGAGCCTCGTCGGCGATCTCGGGTTTGGTGTCGAAGCCGATCATCAGAACGTAGTCTGCTTTGGCGGGGTGGCTGCTCATCTGACCCGAGCTCGACACGCCATAGGTTGCGCCCATCTCCTCACGAATCACTGCGGTGTAGCGG
Organism: Tidjanibacter sp.; assembly: GCA_017390585.1. GTDB lineage: Bacteria > Bacteroidota > Bacteroidia > Bacteroidales > Rikenellaceae > Tidjanibacter. Next base: position 42,407 of record JAFPBB010000066.1, read on the forward strand.
ATGTCGAGGAGCTGGTCGAGGATCGAGAGAGCGATGCGGTTTTTGAGGGTGAGGTCGATATTGCCGCTCAGAGCGTAGTAGATGGCGGTTTTGGGCATCTCCATCACTGTGGTGAAGCGGTTGGTGCGATCGCCGGTCTGGTAGCCTACGAGGTTCTCCACATTGTAGTTCGAGGTGCCTTTGACCTTCTTGAAGGAGCCGAGGTATTTCTCCACGAGGGGTTTGAGCTCGGCCTCGTTGAAGTTACCAACGAAGTAGAAGGTGAAGTCATCGGGGTTGGCGAAGAGCTGTTTGTAGACCTTCTGATACTGCTCAAAGGTGAGGGCTTTCATATCCTCTGCGGTGCGAACTTTGATGCGCTCGGGCTGGTCGTAGAGGGTTGCGTAGAGCTCACGCTGGAGTGCGTAGCTGGGGTCGGACTCGATGTTTGCATAGGCGTCCACGAGCTGCTCTTTCACGAGGTTGAATGCGTTCTCATCGAAGCGGGGCGAAGTGCCGTGGAGGTAGATGAGCTGGAGCATAGTCTCGAGATCCTTGGGCGAGCAGGAAGCCGCGAGGCCGTGGGTGCTGCCACCGAGGCTCATACTTACGCGCGCAGCCTTACCTGCGAGCTGCTTGTTAAGGTCGGTCATCGAGAACTCACCCACACCCTGATAGGAGTTGAAGGTGCTGAGCTGGTCGGCCATAGCCAGATCCTCGGTTGCGATGAGTGAGGTGCCGCCGTGTGCGATGGCGCGCACGGAGATCTGGTCGGCGTTGAAGTCGGTGGGTTTGAGAACCACGCGCACACCGTTCTTGAGGGTCCAGATGGTGTTGCCAAATTTATCCTCGCTGGTCGATTTCACCTTGGAACCTTTGAGTTTGGTGCCCTCGGGGATGAGGGGTTTCTTCACGCTGGTGTCTGCATAGGGCTGGAGCTCTGCTGCATTCACGGCTGCGATGATGGCCTCAACCTCTGCGGTGGTGGGCACTGCGAGGCTCTCTTTCTCGGGCTGGCTCATCAGAACAACGTGGTTGTTGGTGGTGAACTTGGCCTGCTGAGCATACTGGTTGAGGGTGTTCAGGTCGAGCGACGAGATGAGGGTGCTGTCGAGTTTCCACTCATCCTCCACGCTGTAGATGGGGGTGTTTTTGCTGAAGTTGCTGGTGTAGCGACCCACAAACTCGCTGTTGCGGCGGTCGTTGCGGCGGTCATAGGACTGCTGGTTGCGACGGAGAACGTTGGTCTGTGCACGCTCAAACTCCGAGGGGGTGAAGCCGAAGCGGCGAACCTTCTCAAACTCGGTGTAGATGGCCTCGAATGCCTTGAGCATCTCGCCCTCGCGGGGCTGTGCATAGAACTCGAGCATATCCATCGAGCGGGTGATGTTGCCGGCATAGTAGCCTGCGCCGATGAAGGGTGCGCCGGGGGTCTGTGCGATGTCGTTCAGACGCTCGTTGATGATGGTCGAGATGAACGAGTCGAGGATGGAGTAGAGCTCATACACGATGGTGTTGTTCAACTCATTGGGCAGGGGCTCGCTACGAACGATGAACTCCACGCTGCTCTCGGTGAGCTCGGGGTCGGTGAAGATACCGATGGCGGGGGTCTCGTTCACGGGGATGGGGATGTACTCAATGGCCTCGGGGTTCTCCACAGCGGGGATGTCGCTCATAGTGGCAATCACCTTCTGCTCCATCTCGTCCACGTCGAAATCACCAACAACCACGATACACTGGTTGGAGGTGTTGTACCAACGGTGGTAGAAGTCGCGGAGCTCGTCGTAGGTGAAGCTCTTGAGTCTCTCCTCGGTGCCGATGATGTTGCGTTTGGCATATTTGGTGTCGCCATAGAGGTAGGGAGCGCTCTTCTCGCGGATGCGCCACGAAGCGTCCTGACGGGTGCGGAGCTCCTCGATGATCACGCCGCGCTCGTTGTCGATCTCCTCATCGGCGAGGGTGATGTAGTAGGCCCAATCGTGGAGGATGAGCAGCACGTTATCCACAATGCTGGGGTCGGTCAGGGGCACACCCTGCATCATATATTGGGTCTGCTCCATTGCGGTCCAAGCGTTGAGGTTGGCACCAAATTTGACGCCCACGCTCTCGAGGTAGTTGATCATATTCTTCTCGGGGAAGTTCTTGGTGCCGTTGAAGGCCATATGCTCGAGGAAGTGGGCCAGACCGATCTGGAGGTCCTCCTCCTGCACAGCACCCACGCGGTCGTAGATGTAGAAGTCGGCCTGGTTCTCGGGCTTGGCATTGTGGCGGATGTAGTAGGTGAGTCCGTTGGGGAGGACACCCTTACGCAGTTCGGGATCCTGTGGCAGAGGCTCCATCATAGGATTTCCCTGTGCCTGCACGCCCATAATGGTGAGGGCTGCAAAGGCGATGATTGTGAACAATCTTTTAATCATAATCTTTTGTGTTTGTTTATTAGGTTGTTATGTGTTTGTTTGCGCCTGGGAAGGTGTGCCGTGTGGGTGGTCTCACGGCCTAATTCACCAAATTCTCTGCAATATACGTCTTTTTTGCTGAATTATTATCACATCCAACGATTTTTTTACACTCCCACCCGTTCTATTTTACTCCTCGGAGGGGCAATTTGGGACAGCGGTGGGTGCAATCTCGGGAAAAATAACTATCTTTGCTCTCCGTAAACACCCCTTCCACACGAGGCAACAATGGAGAAAAAGCGTTCCTACACCTATCGCATAGAACCCTATCAGGCCGACCTCTCGCAGCGTCTCACCCTGACAGGGCTTGCCGACTACATCCTCACGGCCGCCTTCACCGATGCGCTCTTTGTGGGCTACGACAACAGCGCCTTTGGTCCCCACAGTGGCTGGGTGTTGCTCCGTATGGCTATGGATGTGCGCCGACTCCCGAGGCAGCTCGAAAACATCACTATTCGAGTCTGGATAAGCGATGTCAACCGACTCGCTTCGACCCACAACTTCGAGGTGCTCGACCAGGAGGGCAACACCATTGCTCTCTCCTCGACCATCTGGGCCGTCATCGACCTCGAGAGCCGAAAGTCGCTTACGTTCAACGATTTCCCCGACTTCTGCAATCGGGTGGTGGACCGCGATCAGGAGCCTGCAATGAGTGCTCCGTTGCGCCTTTCGACCCCCGAACTCAATGGTCGCTACACCCACCAGGTCCTCTACAGCTACATCGACGGCAACGGCCACACCTACTCCATCAACTACCTCCGTATGGCGCTCGACACGCTCGACATCGCCGAGCTCACCACGGACCGCTCCGTGAGGGTCGATATGAACTATATGCACGAGACCCACTACGGCGAACGCCTCACCATCCAGACCGACCACCACCCCTCGCCGCTCTTCGAGATTCTGGCGGAGGATGGCACCCCTGCCTGCCGCATATTCATCCAATGGAATCCCGCACAATAGATACGAAAGAGAGGCCTCTCCGAGATGGAGGGGCCTCTCTTGTATTGCTGCGGCGGCCACTGCTCGCCCTATTTCACAATGATTGTGCGGACCAACTCCTCACCCAAGGCGGAGTTGAGCTCGTAGCGGAAGTTCTCACGGTTCATAAAGATCTCGTGGCGCACAACCGAGGGGCCCACCTTGACATACAACACCCCGCGCACGAAGTTGACCTCCGTGACGTCGGCAAGCCTATCGCCCACAATGGTGCGCCACACCTCGGGGATGGAACCCTCGGCTATGAGGCGTTTGATGAAGGGGTGCTCATCCTTCCAGCCACTCCAGAGGGAGCCTATGCGTGTTGGGAAACAGCGTCTCATTATCTGTGTGTTTTTTGTTGATCTACAAATTGTTATGGTGTGGTCGAAGACCCGTGGGTCCCTACTCCTCGCTGGTGGTGACGTTGCCCCCCTCGACGCAGAAGAGTCGGTAGGGGATGGAGCGTTGGCGGAGTAGCGAGGCTATGCGTTCGCGGTTGCAGTCGGTGATGAAGACCTGACCATACTCGCTTCCCGTGGTGATGGCAATGAATCGCCCGAGGCGCTCCTCGTCGAGCTTGTCGAAGAGGTCGTCGAGCAGGAGTATGGGGCGCTCACCGAGGCGCTCACCGAGGAGGGTGTACTGTGCCAATTTGAGCGCCAGGAGGAAGGATTTTTGCTGCCCCTGCGAGCCAAACTTACGGAGTGGGTAGCCCCCGATGGTCATCACCACATCGTCGCGGTGGATGCCACAAGTGGAGAATCCCATCACCACATCCTTGCCACGCGAGCCCCTCAGCAGGTCGATGAACGGGGTGGTATTGAGCTCGGAGCGGTAGGTGAGCTCAACGCTCTCCGCGCAGCCCGAAATCTCGGCGTAGAAGCTCTCCACAAGGGGTGCCAGGCGCGCGAGCACCTCGCGGCGGAGGGAGGCTATGCGCTCTCCGAGGTCGGCAAGTTGTTCGTCGATGACGTCGAGCAACTCGGGTGGGAGCATTTCGCCCTGCTTGAGGAGGGTGTTGCGCTCGGCCAGGAGTCGGTTGTAGCGCATTGTGGTGTCGAGATAGGGGTGGTCGAGTTGGGAGATGAAGGCATTGAGCCATCGGCGTCGCTCCTCGGCGGCGTCGCTCACCAGCGAACCGTCGGCAGGGGAGACCATCACAATGGGGATGACTCCTATGTGGTCGGCCAGGCGTTCATACTCCTTGCCACAGAATTTGAGCGACTTACCCTCGCCACGCTTGAAGGCACACGCCACGTTGAGAGCGGCCTCGCCATCGGAGCAGTAGTCGCCCGAGAGCATAAAGAAGGGTGCTCCGTGGAGGATGCTCTGTCCGTCGGTCATCTGGAGGGAACTCTTGCTCATCGAGAGGTAGTGGATGGCGTCGACGATGTTGGTCTTTCCGGCGCCGTTGGGGCCCACGATGCAGTTGATTCCCGGGGAGGGGAGCAGGTCGCACTCGGCAATATTTTTGAAATTCAGGAGGGTTAATTTTTCGAGTCTCATCCTTCTTGTTGCGATTTTGGTCTCTCAAAGGTAGCAATTTTGCCGGAAAAGAGAAAAAAAATGGGTGCCACTTGCTGTTTTTCCACAAAAAGGTTTACTTTTGTGGTTCGAATCCGCAGATTATAAACGACAAAATACAAATACTACTATGGCAACAAACAAAATTCAAGAGCCCACCTACGAGGAGGTTGTAACCGAGACCGTGGGCAAAACCGAGAAATTCTTTGAGAAGAATCAGAAACTTATCACCATCCTGCTCGTAGCCATCATCGTGGTTATCGGCGGCTACTTCGCAAACAAGTATCTCATCGCACAGCCCAAGGCTGAGAAGGCTTCGGCAGAGATGTTTGCTGCAATCCAGCACTTCGGCACCGAGGAGTGGCAGATCGCTCTCGACGGCGACGGCAACTATGCAGGTTTCCTCGAGATCGTGGACAACTACGGTTCCACCCCCCAGGGTTCGCTCGCAGCACACTACGCAGGCATCTGCTACATCAAGCTCGGCGACAAGGAGAATGCTCTCAAGTACCTCGCAAAGTATGACGCAGCAAGCGGTGCTCCCGCAGAGATCGTCAATGCACAGAACATCGGTCTCCAGGCCGACATCATCGCCGATGGTGGCGACCTCGCAAAAGCTGCTGAGCTCTATCGCAAGGCCGTTGCAGAGAGTGCCAACAGCCTCACTGCTCCCTTCTATCTGAAGAAACTCGGTCAGGTTGAGGCTGCTCTTGGTAACAAAGAGGCCGCTCTTGCAGCCTACCAGCGCATTGCCGACGAGTACTTCACCTCGCTTGAGGCTCGCGACATCGACGCTCTCATCGGTGGCTTGAAGTAGTCCCCCGACCGCAGGGTGCGACTCGGCGAGAGTCGACACATACCGAGACGGAAATAGAAACTCCGGAAGCAATGAGCTTCTGGAGTTTTTTTTGTGGGTGTGCGCCACCTCGGCGGAATGTGGGTCCCACCTCGGCGGAATGTGGGTGTGACTATTGGCGACTATTGGCGAGAGTGTTGTCCCTGCGCGGCTGGCAAAACCTGTGATGTGTAATGGTGTTGCCGTTGTAGAATCCTGCGTTCTGGAATGGTATGGCCGTTGTCACATACTTTGTTGGTGGGGTTGCAAGATGATTCCACTACCGACACAAAAAACCCCTCCAGACTCGGAGGGGGTTTTTGTGTCGGATAGGTGCGAGGGATGGCGCAACCATCCCTATGTTGTGTGCCGAGAGCTCCGGCACGGCAATCGGCTTAGAAGAGCACGTTGTAGGTGACGCCGATGGTCGTGGAGGAGTGCTTGGTGTTGTTCATCGTGGGGCCGCTGACGTTGATGTTGGTCGAGGCGTCGGTGTAGGAGTAGTAGTACATCACGCTGTTGGTGTAGTGTGCCGACGAGAGGGTACAGACCACATCGAGGCTCGAGCCACTCGCAAAGCGCCAACCTGCACCAAAGGAGTAGTGGGTGCTGTGGGTCTTGTAGGTGCCATAGAAGTGGTTGCCGTCGTCGTTGTATTTGGTTGCGGCGCTGTTCAGGGGCGAGCCGTAGTAGGCATAGCCGCCACGCAGATAGAGGCTCGAGAAGGGACGCACCTCCACACCTGCGCGGAAGTTGGAGGCGGTGCCGAGGTCGGTCTCCACATCCTGCTCAAAGAGCTCCTCCAGACCGCGGGTACGCATCCTCATTCCTCCATACCACACCTTGTCGTAGTCCACCGAGATGAGTGCCTTGTTGGAGAGTGCATAGGAGACTCCGAGGAGGAGTTTTGCGGGGGAGGTGTAGGTGTAGCCATAGGAGCTCAGGAGCGAGTTTTTGACGTAGCCGTCGCCATTGGCGAAGTGGGTCTCCATAGTGGCGCTATAGTCGCGGGTGATGCTCATTGCGGTGGGGGTGTGGAAGGCGATGCCGAGTCGGAGCGGGGCCACGGGGCGCACGATGGCTCCGATTTTGAAGTTCACGCCCGATCCGTAGGTCGACACGATGGGGGTGTAGCCCGTGTAGGTGAGTTCCTCGGCTCCAGTGGCACCGTCGTAGGACTCCTCGAAGTTGTAGAAGATATTCTGGACGATGTCCTGCACCGTGAGGGTGGTGCCGAGATAGAGGATGTTGCCGAAGTTGAAGCCCATCGAGAAGTCATACTCGCCCACCGAGCCGTCGCTCTCGACATTCAGACGCGAGTCGACCCTGTTCTCGAGGGGCACACCCGAGACGATGTAGTTGCCGAGAAACTTCTTGTCCTCGCCTAAAGCGGGGTCGATGAGGTAGGTCTGATAGGCGAGGATGCCGCCCCACTCGTCGACGTAGATGTTGTTGTTGCGGAAGGGGTCGGCACTGGAGTTGAGTGCTGTGGGGTCGATGCCATACATCTGCTCGGCAAAGAACTCACCTATGGTCACCTCGCCATTGTCCCATCGGCCGCTGTTGCGGAAGGAGAGGTCGGCGAGTTGGTTGTAGCCAAAGCCTACGGAGACGCTCACCAACGAACCCGAACTCTGATAGAGGTTGAGCACGGTGCCGAGTTGGTTGAAGCCGAAGTTGCTCTTGCTCGCGGTGCCTGCCTGGGTGTCGGAGTTGGAGCGAGTGCGGTCGAAGGCCACCGACACCGAGAGTGCCGAGGTGCGGAACATTCCGAGGCCTGCGGGGTTGATGGCCATACTCGAGATGTCGGCTCCGAGGGATGTGTATGCGCCACCCATTGCTGCCACCCTCGAAGAGAGGAAGGTGTGCTCGGTGTTGCCATATTTAGCAGCCTCCATATGGCTCATATTTGCGGGAGAGACAACCTCGCCGCCGAATATGGTGGTCTGTGCTGTGGCTCCGAGGGTGCAGAGTGTTGCTGCCAGGAGCGCCAATATGCTTTTTTTCATTGCTGTGGTGTGTGTTGACGTTGTGTGATGTGTGGTTGATGTTGCCTGCGGAGCGGGGGCCTACCTGCCACCGCGACTCGAACTGCTGCTGCGACTCGAGGAGCTGCTACTGCTGCTTCGGCTCGAGCTTCCGCTGCTGAAACTGCTCGACGAACGCGACGAGGAGCTCACGCTCGAGCTGCGACGCGACGATGACGAGGTCGAACTACTGCTGCGACTCGAAGAGGAGTTGCTGTTGTTGCGTTTGGAGGAGCTCACCGAACTGCTGCTGTTGTTGCGTTTGGTGGAGTTAGTCACCTTCACGCCTCCGTTGTGGGTGTTGATCTTCACGCCGCTCGAGGAGTTGCCCACCTTGGAGCCTCGGCTCGAGGAGTTGCTGGTGCCGGAGCTGTTGCCGCCACGCACGCTGCCCGAAGGTCGGATGGTGGTGCCGCTGAGCGAGCCCGACAGGGAGCCGGGTGTGAGCGAGGGCACATTGTCGTTGTTGCCATTGTCGTTGTTGCGACCACCGCCGAGATTGTTGTCGCGGATGGGGGTGTTTCTGTCACCACGGGTGTTGTTGTCGCGGATGGGTGTGCTTCCGGGGCGGCTCACGGTGGTGCCGGGGCGTGCGGAGCTGCTGCCGGGGCGCCTACCGCCACCATTGTTATCCACCGAGATGAGGGTTGCGCCGCGCGAGTTGTCGCGTCCGCCTATGCGCTCACTGTAGGTGGGGCGGTTGCCTCCGCCGGGGCGTACACTCGAGGAACCGCTGCCGGTGCCGTAGCTGGGGCGGTGTACCACAGGGGGCCTGTGGTCACCCACACCGGGACCCGAGGGTTTGTGGTGGGGGTGGTGATAGCCGGGGTGGTGGCTGTGGTGGGGGTGGTGGTGTCCGTGGGGAGCGTGCCAATAGAGGTGGCTGTAGTAGTGGTAGTAGGGGTCGCATCCCCAGTAGGGGGAGTTCCAGCCCCAATAGTCGTAGTAGCCGTAGCTATAACCATAGTAGTAGGGGTTGTAGCCATAGTGGTAGCCATAGTAATAGGGGTTGTTCCAGCTGCCAAACATATTGGTGATGTAGCGAGGCTCCACCCACACCTGATCGCCCACAATCATCACGGTGTAGAATGCGGGGTCGTAGGCCAGAGTGAGGAAGTAGGCGTCGCCGTAGCGATAGTCGTAGTAGGAGGAGGGCAGACGGTAGGTGAGCGACGAGAAGCCCTGCAAGCGCCTTGCATAGGCACTGCTGTAGTCGTCGACATAGATACTATTGTAGTTGCTCACGCCCGTGCTCGCGCCCGTAGTGGGCACAACCACACCTGCCACGGCATCCACGCTCTCCACATCACCGAGCAGATAGTCGATGTCTGCTGCGGCATTGGAGGAGGCCACCATTGCGGCTATGCGTCGCTCGTTTTCGGCCCTGATGGCTGCTTCGGCCTCCTTCTCGATGCGCTCTTGTTCGGCCAGGGCGGCCCTGTCGTGTACGGCATAGAGGTCGTCGATGTAGGCTGCGGCTCCTGTGGAGGCGGTGGTGTTCAGCTGTAGGAATGCTCCACACGAAGTCAAGGCGGGTGCCACAATCATCAGCACCGCGGCCATAAGTAGTCTATTTCTCATAGGTCTCATATCTTTTGTGTTCGTTCGTTTCTCGGTGGGGAGTGGTGCTCCCTCCTACACTATAGACGCAAAAAGGGGGCAAAACGTTGCACGAGGGTGCAAAAAATTTTCTATTTATTTGATGCCCGAGGGTAAATGCACCATATTTCGGCAAAAAAGTGTACCTTTGTGGCGACTTTGTCGCCCCACCTTCGCAAAATTAATACATTTGTCGAAGATTCCCATAGGGGCAACCAACTTTTTTGAACGCAAAAATATTATAACGCAACTATAAAAAACAATGGCAAAAGAACTCAAACAACTCACCCCCCGCGAGGAGAACTACTCGCAGTGGTACAACGACCTCGTTGTGAAGGCAGGTCTGGCCGAGAACTCGGCCGTAAGGGGCTGTATGGTCATCAAACCCTATGGCTACGCAATCTGGGAGAAGATGCAGCGCGCTCTCGACGATATGTTCAAGGCCACCGGCCACCAGAACGCCTACTTCCCCTTGTTCATCCCCAAATCCTTCTTCAGCCGTGAGGCCGACCACGTTGAGGGCTTCGCAAAGGAGTGTGCAGTGGTCACCCACTACCGCCTGATGAACGACCCCGAGGGTAACGGTGTGGTTGTCGATCCCGAGGCTCGCCTCGAGGAGGAGCTCATCGTGCGTCCCACCTCCGAGACCATCATCTGGAATACCTATAAAAACTGGATCCACTCCTACCGCGACCTCCCCATCCTCTGCAACCAGTGGGCCAACGTTGTTCGTTGGGAGATGCGTACCCGTCTCTTCCTCCGCACCGCCGAGTTCCTCTGGCAGGAGGGCCACACCGCCCACGAAACCCGCGAGGAGGCCGTGGCAGAGGCACAGAAGATGATTCGCGTCTATGCCGACTTCGCCCAGAATTGGATGGGTGTGCCCGTGATTATGGGTACCAAGAGCGCCAATGAGCGCTTCGCAGGTGCTGTGGACACCTTCACCATCGAGGCCCTGATGCAGGATGGTAAGGCTCTCCAGAGCGGTACCTCCCACTTCCTCGGTCAGAACTTCGGTAAGGCTTTCGACGTGCAGTTTGCCACCCGCGACGGTGGTATGGACTATGCGTGGGCAACTTCGTGGGGTGTGTCGACCCGTCTGATGGGTGCGCTCATTATGGCCCACTCCGACAACAACGGTCTTGTGCTGCCTCCCAAGCTCGCCCCCATTCAGGTGGTGATGATCCCCATCTACAAGGGCGACGAGGAGTTGCAGAGGATGACTGCCGAGCTCGAGAAGATTGCCGACAAGCTCCGCGCCAAAGGTATCAGCGTGAAGATCGACAACCGCGACAACGTGCGCTCGGGCTTCAAGTTTGCCGAGTATGAGCTCAAGGGTGTGCCTGTGCGACTCGTTGTTGGTCCTCGCGACCTTGCCAACGGCACCGTGGAGATGATGCGTCGCGACACTCTCGAGAAGGAGAACGTCGCTCTGGAGGGCATTGAGAACCTCGTGGAGACCACCCTCGAGCAGATGCAGCAGACCATCTTCCAGAAGGCTCTCGACTTCCGAAACTCTATGATTACCAAGGTGGACACTTGGGAGGAGTTCAAGGATGTGCTCGAGAATAAGGGTGGCTTCATCCTTGCACATTGGGATGGCACCACCGAGACCGAGGTGGCAATCAAGGAGGCCACCAAGGCTACCATCCGTTGCATCCCCTTCGACACTGTCGACGAGGATGGCGTGTGTGTATTCAGCGGCAAGCCTTCGAAGCGTCGCGTTTTGTTTGCCCGCTCCTACTAAAAAAAGCACATCTCGCTCGCGACTGCGGCGTTGCACTTCGATAAATCCCCTCCTCATTTGCGTTCAGCAAACTGCGGAGGGGATTTTCTTGTGCGCCTTGCATTCATCGAGCGATATGCACTTTTTAAGTCGTGGGGGAGCACTATCTTTCAGCAAGCTGCGGAGCCGTTACTTCGTTTGGCAAAAAATTCCCTCCGCGATATGCGCTTTTTACCGTTCCCGAGTCTGGTGGATTTTCACCACACTTCGACAAATTCCCTCCGCTATTTTGCAGTTTTTACCTCTTTGGACCGTTGTGTCTATTACCTGCAGGAGGGGATTTTCTTGTGCGCCTTGCATTCATCGAGCGATATGCACTTTTTTACCTCTTTATGTCTATGCAACGGATAAGCCCTTCCTGCGGAAAGTAGGCTGCGGGATTGTCCCTCTTTGCCGTCAAAACAACCCCTTCGACTTTTACCTCTATACACCTTATATATAAAAACCCCACCCCAGAGAGAATCGACCTCGGGGTGGGGTTTATGGTGGGTTGTGCGCGGGGCTGTTATTTACCCACGGTCTGTGCCAGAACGGGCAGGAAGTTTTCGCCCAAGCCGAGCAGAGCCACAACCTCGCTGCTACGCAGGCTGCCGCGGGTGATGGACTTCAGGCCGTGGCCCGCAGCGTAGAGGTTCACATTCTCCGCATAGCCCGCAGCATCCTGACCGCAGAGGAACTCCGCCTTGGTGCGAGGGATGCCCCTGTTCTCATATTTGCCCAGGTCGGCGATGTAGACGATGTTGAGGGCGGCCTCATAGGCAAAATCCTGCGAGGCGGTGAGGGCGCGGTGGTCACCCTCGACAACGCGAGTGAGGGTGTGGGTGGCGGAGGAGTAGAGGTAGACTCCCTCGGCGGTGAAGGCATAGAGGCTCAGGGGATAGAGGGCTATGGCCGATGGTGCGGTGAGGTGCCCATCGGGACGGTTTACTCCTGCGGCTGCCCAGAGTACCTCGCTGAGTTCCTCGAGCGAGAGTGGTTCGGAGGTGTAGTTGCGCGAGGAGGCGCGGAGCGAGAGTGCTCGATTGATGGGGAGTCCGCCGTCGAGATCGGGTTGGAGCAGGGCGATGGTCTCTCCGTGTGGAATGGGGGTGGAGGGCTTGGTGTTGTTGTTGCCGCAGGCTATGAGTGCCAGGGCGAGGAGTGTGAGCAGGATGTTTTTCATAGGGGTAGTTTTTTTGTGATGTTTAGTGTTTACTTGAGTGAGGTGGGCCACCGCTCGGAGTCTTTGGTTGGAGTGGGGGCCTACTGCAAATATAAGTAAAAGGTGTGACAATTCCGACACGATGGGGTGTTCTCTCCCCTTGTTTTGTTCGCTTTTTGCCCCGAAACAAACTTTTTTCACTCCCAAAGTGATTTTTTTACCCGAAAAGTTTGGAGATTCGGAAATTGTGTGTACTTTTGTGGGCTTTTCCGCGAAAGGTGAAGGTTCTTAGAGAAAACTAATGTTAACTAATCGTGAAATTTGCACTGCAAATTTGGTGATTACAAAACTCTGACCTACCTTTGCGGCGAAGTTTTTAAGGTTCATTTAGGTTAGTAGTTTTAGGTTAGTGAAGGAAATTGGAGGTGCAGGTTCGCCTCGCCTTGATTTCCTTGTTTTTATGCCCAGGTGGTGGAATTGGTAGACACGCTACTTTGAGGGGGTAGTGGCCGTTTTGGCCGTGCAAGTTCGACTCTTGTCCTGGGCACAACAAACCGCGTTGGATGATAATCCGGCGCGGTTTTTTTGTATTCCTACCCATCCGCCGACAATTCATCCCGATGCCGTCTTAATCCTTATTCCATCAAAGAGTGGTCATAGAGTGGGCGCAGACCGACAGCCAACAAAAAAACGGGCAACGAAATCATCGTTGCCCGTTTTTGGGTTTTTATGGCTTTGCTAAGCCAGACTATTTCTCCAACTTGGGACCTGCAGCCACGAGAGCCTTGCCCTCCTCGTTGGTGGTGAACTTCGAGAAGTTCTTGATGAAGCGGCCAGCCAAATCCTCTGCCTTAACGGTCCACTCTGCCTCGGCAGCGTAGGTGTCGCGGGGATCGAGAATTGCGGGGTCAACGCCGGGAAGCTCGGTGGGTACGGTGAAATCGAAGTAGGGGATCTGCTTGGTGGGAGCCTTGTCGATCGAACCGTCGAGGATGGCGTCGATGATGCCACGGGTATCCTTGATCGAGATACGCTTGCCGGTGCCGTTCCAACCGGTGTTCACGAGGTAGGCGGTAGCGCCCGAAGCCTGCATACGTTTCACGAGCTCCTCACCATACTTGGTGGGGTGGAGCGAGAGGAACGCTGCGCCGAAGCAAGCCGAGAAGGTGGGAGTGGGCTCGGTGATGCCGCGCTCGGTACCTGCGAGTTTTGCGGTGAAGCCCGAGAGGAAGTAGTACTTGGTCTGCTCGGGAGTCAGGATCGACACGGGAGGAAGCACGCCGAAAGCGTCGGCCGAGAGGAAGATAACCTTCTTGGCAGCGGGAGCCTTCGAGATGGGCTTCACGATGTTGTTGATGTGGTAGATGGGGTAGGACACGCGGGTGTTCTCGGTCACGCTCTTGTCGGCGAAGTCGCAGTGGCCCTCGGCGTCAACGGTGACATTCTCGAGGAGTGCGTCGCGGCGGATGGCGTTCCAGATGTCGGGCTCGCTCTCCTTGTCGAGGTTGATAACCTTGGCGTAGCAGCCACCCTCGAAGTTGAATACGCCCTCGTCGTCCCAGCCGTGCTCGTCGTCACCGATGAGCTGACGTTTGGGGTCGGTCGAGAGGGTGGTCTTACCGGTACCGGAGAGGCCGAAGAAGATTGCGGTCTCGCCCTTCTCGTTGGTGTTGGCCGAGCAGTGCATCGAAGCCATACCCTTCAGGGGGAGGAGGTAGTTCATATAGGAGAACATACCCTTCTTCATCTCACCACCATACCAGGTGTTGATGATCACCTGCATCTTCTCGGTGAGGTTGAACACAACGGCGGTCTCGCTGTTGAGGCCGAGCTCCTTGTAGTTCTCCACTTTTGCTTTGGAGGCGTTGAGCACCACGAAATCGGGCTCACCATAGTTTGCGAGCTCCTCCTCGGTGGGGCGGATGAACATATTCTTCACGAAGTGTGCCTGCCAAGCAACCTCCATAATGAAACGGATTTTCAGACGGCTGTTCTCGTTGGCGCCGCAGAAGGTGTCCATAACATAGAGTTTCTTGCCGTTGAGCTGCTCGGTGGCGATCTTCTTGAGCTCCTTCCAAGCCTCGGGGGTCACGGGCTTATTGTCGTTTTTGTACTCCTCGCTGGTCCACCATACGGTATCCTTCGAGGTCTCATCCATCACGAAAAATTTGTCTTTGGGCGAGCGGCCGGTGTAGATACCGGTCATCACGTTCACAGCGCCGGTCTCGGTGAGCTGGCCTTTCTCGAAGCCGGTGAGCTCGGGATTGGTCTCATCGATGAAGAGCTGCTCATAGGAGGGGTTGTAGATAATCTCGGCACCCTCGATGCCATACTTTTTCAAATCCAAAGTAGCCATAGTTACTTCTATATTTTTTAGAGATAATAATGTGTTGTTTTGTGAAATTAACTTAACTAACCGAGTACAAAGGTAATACCTTTGTTGTTATTAGAAAAACACATCGTGTGAAATAATCATTAATTTTTCCTCCCCTACGAGGAAGAGGCTCTGTTTCAATTCAAAATTCAAAATGCAAAATTCAAAATTTTCCCACTCTAAGTTAGAGGGGGTGGCACGAAGTGCCGGGGGCGTGTGTCTTTTGCAATTCAAAATTATCCTTTTCGAAGCTTTTTGTAAAAAGCTTCACCAAAAACTTTTAGTGCAGACTTTACTCTACCCTTTTAAGGTCGTGCGCCGAAGGCCCATTAATTTTGAATTTTGCATTTTGAATTTTGCATTTCTTTCCCGTACCTTTGGGGCAATGAATGCCTCACTCTACATACACATCCCCTTCTGTCGCAAACTCTGCGGCTACTGCGATTTCTTCAAAACAATGTCGCTCACCCACAAGAGCGATGTGCTCGCCCGTATGGCGGTGGAGATGGCCGAAAGAGCCCCAATGTTGGAGGGGAAAACGCTGAAAACCATCTACTTCGGTGGCGGCACCCCAACGGTGTGTACCCCCGAGGAACTCGGCTCACTCATCCGTAGAGCAGGTGAAATTTTCGACACCTCGGCCGTGGAAGAAATTACGGTCGAGGCCAACCCCGACGACCTCACCGACGACTACCTACGCAGGCTCCGTGGTGTGGGTGTCAACCGACTAAGCATCGGTATCCAATCTTTCCGCGACGAGGATCTGAGGACTATGAATCGTCGCCACACGGCTGCCGAGGCTGTGGAGGCTGTGCGCCGTGCTCGCTCGGCAGGGTTTGATAATATCTCCATCGACCTCATCTATGGTCTGCCCGAGGCGACGCTCGACGATTGGCGGAGGAGTGTGGAGTGTGCCATCGCGCTCGGCGTGGAGCACATCTCGGCCTACCACCTCACCATTGAGGAGCGCACACCCTTTGGTAAACGTGGGGTGGAGACGGCCCCCGAGGAGTTGTCCGACGAGGAATATGTGACATTGTGCAACCTCCTCCGCGAGGCGGGTTATGAGCACTACGAAATATCCAATTTTGCACGCCTCGGCCGCCGCTCGCGCCACAACTCGGCCTATTGGCAGGGTACTCCATATCTTGGTCTTGGCCCGGGTGCCCACTCTTTCGACGGCTCCCACACCCGAAGCTGGAATCCTCCCGCCCTGCGCCACTACCTCGACGGAGGTGCCGCAGAGAGCGAAACACTTTCGGAAACAGAACGTTATGAGGAGGTGGTGATGGTCTCGCTCCGCACCTCGGAGGGTGTGGATTTGGAGGCTTTGGAGCGGCGTTTTGGCTCCGAAGTGAGGGCTCGATTCTGTGGTGTTGCGGCCCCCTGGGTGGAGAGGGGAGTGCTCCACAGGAGCGATACGCACATCTGTTTCGATGAGTCGCATTGGCTCATCTCCGACTCCGTCATTGCCGAGTTCTTCGAGTAGTCCAATCTGGGAAATATGTGACATCGTAGGGGTGGGTGTGAGGCACCTGCCCCTATCTGTTTGCCCACCCCGAGTTTTGGTCAAAATGAGTGTAGTGGATAATATTATTAAAAAAATTTAATAACACTCATAAAATATAGTTGTTTAGTTCGGAGAAAAACCCTATATTTGTCACATTGTTTTGCCTGTATCTTTTCCGTAGGAAAAACAGTATATGAAAAACGAAAAATCAGTATAATTTAACAAACAAAATCAGAATCCGCAAATAGCCATTTCCCCCCGTTGCCGAATGGGCGTTGTGAGCGGGAGGGCAAATCTCCAAAGGTCACGCATTAGGCGAGTGGTGCGAAAAGTGGTGGAGCCTCCACCAGAGCGACACGATGGGGCAAATGGATAGATGCAAACGAAAAATTATGAAAAACGAAACAGTACAGAAACCGGATTATTTATTTGAGGTTAGTTGGGAGGTTTGCAACAAGGTGGGTGGCATCCACACCGTGCTTGCAACCAAGGCCCAGACAATGACAAAGGAGTTGGGTGATAAATATATCCTGATTGGTCCCGACATCAACCGCGAGGATGCAAACCCCGAGTTTGTGGAGGACTTCAATATGTTGCGCGAGTGGAAACAGCTGCTCTATTCGCAGGGCTACCGCGTGAAGGTGGGCCGCTGGAATGTGGAGGGCTCGCCCGTGGCTGTCCTTGTGGACTTCTCCTCGCTTATCAGCAAGAAAGACGACATCCTGAAGTATCTTTGGGAGAACTATAAGGTGGACAGTATCAGCGGTCAGTGGGACTACATCGAGCCCGTGATTTTCGGCTTTGCTGCAGGTAAGGTGATTGAGAGCTATGTGAGCAACTTCTGCTCCTCGGCCGAGCGCACCGTGGCACACTTCCACGAGTGGATGACCGCGAGTGGTGGTCTCTACCTCCGCTCCGCTTCGCCCTATGTGGCCACCGTGTTCACCACCCACGCCACCGTTATGGGTCGCTGCATCGCCGGCAACGGACTCCCCCTCTACAGCGGTCTCGGAACTTTCAATGCCGACGACTTTGCCCGCCAGTTCAACGTTGTTGCCAAACACTCGCTCGAGAAGGTGGCAGCACGCAATCACGACGCATTCTGCACCGTTAGCCGCATCACCTCCAAAGAGGGTAAATATCTCCTCGGCGTGGAGGCAGATGTGATCACCCCCAACGGCTTCGAGGACGACTTCGTGTGGAAGGGTGAGGAGGCTGTAGAGCGTCGCAAATATGCACGCAAATCGCTCATCGAGGCTGCCGAGGCTTGCTACGGCACCAAGTTCGAGAAGGAGCCCCTGATTGTGGGCACCTCGGGCCGCTATGAGTTCAAGAATAAGGGTTTGGATGTGGTGCTGGAGGCTCTCAAGAGGGTCGCAGAGCGCGCACCCGAGGGCCGCGAGATTCTGGCACTCATCACTGTGCCTGCCGGCAATGAGGGTCCCCGTCGTGACCTCAGGGCCCACCTCGACGACCCCAAGAACCCCATCGACCCCGCACAGCTGCGCTTCACCACCCACTACCTCTCGCACCCCGAGAGCGACCCCGTGGTGAAGAGCATCCTGGGTAGCTCTCTCGACAAGGTGGATTCGAGAGTGAAAGTCCTCTTTGTTCCCACCTATCTGCAGGGTGCCGACGGCATCTTCTCGATGAACTACTATGAGTGCCTCGTGGGTATGGACCTCACCCTGTTTGCCTCCTACTATGAGCCTTGGGGCTACACCCCCCTGGAGAGTGTTGCCTTCTCGATTCCCACCGTCACCACCTCGCTCGCAGGCTTCGGTAAGTGGGTGGACGACCAGGATGGCAGCCACCTCGGCGTGAAGGTTATCGCTCGCAACGACTCCAACGACGCACAGGTTATCGACGCTCTGGCCGAGACCGTGGAGCGCTACGCTATGATGGGCGAGAAGGAGTATGAGGAGATGAGGGCTTCGGCAGGCGAGGTTGCACGCACCGCATTGTGGGACAACTTCGTGCAGTACTACCGCGACGCCTATGCAGTGGCTCTCGATAGGGTTGTTACCCGCACCAATAAGGCAGTCTACGACGGTGGCGCCAAGACCGAGCAGGTCAACTTCGTGCGCCAGCAGCTGGTGAGCAGCCGTCCCTCGTGGAGCCGCCTGATGGTGGAGAAGAGCCTTCCCGAGAGGCTCCGCGCACTCGAGGTGCTCTCCAAGAACCTCTGGTGGAGCTGGACCCTCGGCGCACACGAACTCTTTGAGTATATCGACGCCGAACTGTGGGCCGCAACCTCCAAGAACCCCATCGCCTTCCTCGATAAACTCACCTACTCGAAGGTGAAAGAGCTGGAGCAGGATGAGACCTTCCTCGCAAAACTCGACGACGTCTATGCACAGTATCGCGCATATATGGCCAAGAAGAGCTCGGCACAGGGTCCCCGCATCGCCTACTTCTCGATGGAGTATGGTCTCCACTCGTCGCTGAAGATCTACTCGGGTGGTCTCGGCATCCTCGCCGGTGACTACATCAAGGAGGCTTCGGATAAGAACGTACCTATGGTGGCCGTGGGCTTGCTCTATCGCTATGGCTACTTCACCCAGAAACTCTCCGCACAGGGTGCACAGGAGGCTGCCTATGAGGCACAGAACTTCCTGAAACTCCCCATCTCGCCTGCACGTGACGAGACCGGCAACTGGTGCTCGGTGCAGGTGGCTCTCCCCGGCCGCACAGTCACTGCCCGCATCTGGAAGTGCGAGGTGGGCCGCACCGACCTCTACCTGCTCGATACCGACCACGAGCTTAACCTCGAGGAGGATAGGAGCATTACTCACCACCTCTATGGCGGTGACTTGGAGAATCGCTTGAAACAGGAGCTCTTGTTGGGCGTTGGCGGTATCCGCGCTTTGAATGCACTCGGTATCAAGTCGGATATCTACCACTGCAATGAGGGCCACGCTGCC
>JAFPBB010000067.1 GCA_017390585.1 Tidjanibacter sp.
TGCTCTGCCGAGCGTGAGCAATTAAAAGACCCCGTAGGGGGATTAAAATTGAGGCCTTCGGCGAGCTACCCCAATAGAGGCTGAGAATGGGCTGCACT
The DNA here is from genome assembly GCA_017390585.1 of Tidjanibacter sp. Classification (GTDB taxonomy): domain Bacteria; phylum Bacteroidota; class Bacteroidia; order Bacteroidales; family Rikenellaceae; genus Tidjanibacter. The sequence continues at coordinate 99 of JAFPBB010000067.1, forward strand.
AAAAGTTTTTGGTGAAGCTTTTTACAAAAAGCTTCGTTTCTTTCTCTGCGACTACCGTCGCTTTTGCTTCTTGCGACTTTTTATAAAAAGTCGCCCAAAAATTTTCCTCGAGATACTCCGTATCTCTTTATCAGTGTCTACCCTATCGGTGTCTACCCATTTAGGCCGAGCGCCGAAGGCCTCAATTTTAATCCCCCTTCGGGGTCTTTTAATTGCTCACGCTCGGCATGGTCCGCAAGCAGTCTCTGCCCTCGCTCACTCGCAATGTTGGATTTTGAATTTACTCAATCTCCCCGAGTGCCCTATAAAGCGCACCCTTCTCAACCCTCATACGCACCGAGTCGGCAGCCGTAAGCACCACCACGGGGCGCGTGTCGGGATAGAGGTCATAGCTGCTCACGCGGGTCTGCTCGTCAACCTCGCCCGCCAACTCGGCCATAACCCTATCGCGGATATCCTCAAAGGCCTTGCGATTGGCCTCCTTGATGGGTTCCACGGGATTCGAAGGAATCTTCAGGGGGTCGATAGCCTTGCCATTTTTGTAGACCCTGAAGTCGAGGTGGGGACCGGTGGAGGTGCCCGTGTTACCAACGTAGCAGATGGTCTGCCCCTGCGACACGCGGCTGCCCACATTCACACCCTTGGCATAGCCTTTGAGGTGGAGGTAGGCGCTGGTGTAGCCATTGGTGTGCTTGAGCTTCAGCACGTTGCCACCGCCCTTCTTATCCCAATACTTGGCCGTGACCGTGCCATCCGCAATGGCCACAACGGGCGTGCCTGCGGGTGCGGCATAGTCCACACCGAGGTGGGGACGGCGGGTCTTGTAGACGGGGTGGAGGCGGTTGTAGGAGAACTTGGAGCTGATGCGGGTGAACTTGAGGGGTGCCTTGAGGAACTGCTTACGCATACTTCCGCCCTTCTCGTCCCAATAGTTCAGCTTACCCCCTTGGTCGAAGGGGATGGCGTAGTAGGTCTTGCCCAGGTGGGTGAATTGTGCGCCCCACACGGTGCCCACGCCCACGCTCTCGCCGTCGATGAATCGCTCATCGAAGATGACGGTGAACTCGTCGCCCTGGTGGATGCTGAAGAAGTCCACACTCCAACCATACATATCCTCCATCTTGATGGCCAGCTCACCGGGGATGTCGTGGTCGATGAGGCAGTTCCAGAGGGAGCTCTCGATGGCGGCGCTGATTTTGCGGCGCTGGAAGGTCTCCTCCTTCTGCTGTCCGTAGACCGAGAGGCTGTCGCCCTCCATAGAGACGAAGAGCATATCGCGTCGGCTATATTCGTAGACGAAGTGGCGCAGGTGTACTCCGAGCGAGTCGCTCTGTGCGAAGATGGTCCACTCGTCGCCCACCTTCATTTTGCCGAAGTTGTAGATGGGTTTCGACTCCTGGTAGATGCGGTTGATGTCTGTCTGCTTCACATAGCCATCCAGCAGGTGGGAGAGGGTTTGACCCCCTGCCACCTCGCCGTGGATGACCTCATATTTGCTCACATCGAAACCATAGAGCAGCTCCACTTCGGACTCCGCGTGGAGTTGATCCTCCGCGCCACGCCCACTGCCCGACGAGCATTTGGCGCAGCACACGGCAACTATGATGATGAAAGAGATGATGATGGTGGGAATCTCCCAGCGCACAAAACGACCTCCGATTGTTATTCCTCTCATATTTTTGGTTTCGATTCAGACTTTTTTTCTTCTTGATTAGGGTTTCTTGGGGCATTTCCGCCCCCGCAACCTCCTCGTGATTAGTTGATGGTGGGGAGGTTGGAGTAGTTAGCCGAGTAGTAGAGCATCTGCTCAACGTAGTTGTCGGGGTACTCAATCTTCACGTCGACAACCTTGCCATCCTCCTCAACGAGGGTGTAGATGGGGTTGATGAAGCCCGAGTAGGGTTTGATGCCGAGCGAAGCGTAGCGCTCGAGCACCTCCTTGTGGAGCTCGGGGTCGATCTTCACGGCATACTTCTCCACGAGAGCCTTGCCGGCCTCGAAGTCGCCCTCCGATTTGATGCGCTGCACCTCATAGAGCATCTCGCCAAAGAGTTCGCGCAGGCGCTCGAAGTCGTTCACTACGACGTAGCGTTTGCCATCCTCAACGATCCACTCGATGACATTCTCCTCCTTGCCCCTCTCATAGCACCACTCGGCGATGAGCTTGCGGTTCTGCATATGGCTCTCCACCACATCCTTGCCCAGCTCGATGCGCGAGAATTGGGTCATCATACCGTTCATAATGTACTCTGCATACTGAGCCTTTGCCACCTCAAACGAGGGCACCAAGCCGAGCTCCACGAGCTTCTGGTCGCCGAGGTAGTAGAGACCGAAGAGGTCGGCACGAGCCTCCTCGAGTGCGGAGCTATACTTGCCGAGCTCGCCACCCTTTACGCCGGGAGCCAACTGACCCGAGCCGTGGCCCAAGCACTCGTGGATGTCGGTGTGGAGGTTGTCGCCAATCGAGCCATACTCTTTGATGCGCTCGCGGTCCTCCTTGCGGAGTACGAACTCCTGGTCGAAGCCGCTACCCTTGCCGCTCTCGGCATAGGCCTCGGTGATGTTGTCGATGGTCACCGACTTGGAGCCGTGCTCCTTGCGGATCCAGTCGGCATTGGGGAGGTTGATGCCGATGGGGGTTGCGGGATAGGCGTCACCTGCGAGGGTTGCGGCGGTGATAACCTTGGCCGACACGCCCTTCACCTCCGACTTGCGGAATGCGGGGTTGATGGGGGCGTTGTCCTCAAACCACTGTGCGTTGTCGCTGATGAGCTCGGTGCGGCGCGAAGCCTCGAGGCTCTTGAAGTTCACGATGCTCTCCCAAGCACCCTTGCGGCCCAGGGGATCGCCATAGTCCTCGGTGAAGCCGTTGACAAAGTCGACGTGGCTGGCGGTATCTTTGGTCCAAGCGATGTTGAACTCGTCGAAGAGGCGGAGGTTGCCGGTTTTGTAGTACTCCACGAGCTTGAGGATGGTCGACTTCTGGGGCTCCTCGGCCACGCCGGCAGCCTTCTCCAGCCAGTAGCAGATCTGCTCGAGGGCCTCGGAATACATACCGCCCACCTTATAGGTCTGCTCATAGATTTTGCCATTCTTCTTGACGAGCTTGCTGTTCAGACCGTAGGAGATGGGGCGGGGGTCATTCTTGGCAGCCATACCTGCGTAGAAAGCCTCAGCCTCGGGCTGGGTGAGACCCTCGTAGTAGTTCATCGACGAAGCCTTGAGCACGTCGTCAACGCCTGCCTGCACGAGTTTCGAGGGGTAGAGCTCGGGGTTGAAGATGATGGGGGTGATGGTCGCCAGGAGAGCCTCCTTGCTGCCGAAAGCCTCTGCGGGGAAGAGCTCGGCATCGCTACCCTCCACGAGGGTTGCAAAGTAGGCCTCGGTGAACTCGGGAGCGAACTTGTCGTTGCCGTAGTGGTGGTGGATACCGTTGGCAAACCACACTTTCTTGAGATATTTCTCGAAGCTCTTCCACTCCTCACACTCTTTGTCGCCCTCATAGGAGGTGTAGATAGCCTCGAGGGTGCGACGGATTGCGAGGTTGTACTTGAAGTTCTGGTCGAACATAATGTCCCTACCCCAGAGGGCGGCCTGGTTGAGATAGTAGACGAGCTCCTTCTGCTGGAGAGGAAGCTCCTCAAAACCGTGGACCTTGTAGCGGAGGACCTTGACGTCATCGAACGAGTCGATTTGCCACTGGAAATTGTCGGCATTTTTGTCCGACGAGCACGAAACAGCCATAGCCATAAGCGATGCAAAGAGAGTGATAAGAGTTAATTTTTTCATTATTACAAAGATTTGGGTTTGTCTATTTGGGGCAAAGATAAGCATTTGTTTTGGATTTCTATATTTCATATAGAAGAATTATTTTGTGTCGCCCGCTTCCAAAGGGCTGTTTTTGGCGTTCCTGCATGCGGCTGGGGTTTATAATGTGGCGAGAATCAGAGGAAAAAAGAGTCACAAACAGCCCAAA
>JAFPBB010000068.1 GCA_017390585.1 Tidjanibacter sp.
ATTTTGAATTTTGAATTCCCAAAATCCCCCTATCGTTTATACGCTTTCTTTATGGCGTCGAGTTCGCGCTTGGTGTCGCGCTGCTTGATGCTCTCGCGCTTGTCGTACTCGTGCTTACCGCGCGCCAGGCCTATGGCCAGCTTGGCGAAGCCCCTGTCGTTGATGAAGACCCTCAGCCCCACGATGGTCACACCCTTATCCTGCGAAGCCCTCTCGAGTTTGGCAAGCTCACGAGAGGTGAGCAGCAGCTTGCGGTCGCGGCGAGGTGCGTGGTTGTTGAGGTTGCCCCAATCGTACTCGGCGATGTTCATTCCCCTTACGAAGAGTTCGTGGCCCGAGAAGTAGCAGTAGCAATCCACCAGCGAGGCCTTGCCCAAGCGGAGCGACTTGATCTCCGTGCCGGCCAGCTGGATGCCTGCAACAAACTCCTCGAGAATCTCGTAGTTGAAGTATGCCTTTTTGTTGCGTATGTTGACGTTTTTATAGTTGTTACTCATAGTATGTTCCTTGCAATTTGTTTGGCGATTTTGTTGCGCTCGTTGTTGAGCATCGCAATGGCTTCGAGGATGCGTGCCAGGCCTGCGTCGTCATCTTCGGGCAGGGCGGCGAGCTCCTCATTGAGCGTGGAGATGATGGCCTCGATAGCCTTCGATTTGTAGAGAATGATCGCCTTGGGGATGATCTTTCCGAGTCGTTCCTCCTCGCTCTCGGAGGCTATGTCGTGCTCCTTCCAGATGACCGACTGCTTGTGGTTGTCGCCCTCGGTGAGGATGTCCACCGCTGCGGAGGAGGCCTCGGGGTTGTCGAGCTCGATGAAGTAGTGCTCGGGGACCTTCACGCCCACACCCAGCTCTTGGTTGTGCTCCTTGTAGCAGGCCACGAGGGCTCTGTAGCGCTCGTCGCGGAAGTAGATTTCGTCGCCCTCGAGGGAGTCGAAGATCGACTCTGCAACGTTGAAGTGGACGGTCTCACGACCCTCGCGGTAGTCGAGCGTGAGGTGGCCATATTTGATGAGGTAGCCGGTGATCTCTCGCTCCAGCTCTGTCATACTGCTGCCGGCGGTGTGGGGGCCTCGGGTGAGAGCCTCCTTGGCGACCTCCTCCCTACTCTGGCGGGCCTGCTCGCGCACCACAAACTCGCGCGCCTCGGCACCATACTGCGCGCCCACGCTGCGGCGCACCACCTCGCTGACGATGAGTTGCTCGTCGACGTCCATAATCTTGGCGCACTCCTTGATGAACACCGAGCGCTGAATCTTGTTGGGGATGAGCACAATGGAGCCCACGATATCTTCGATGAGTTCGCCCTTGCGGATGGGGTCGCGCTCCACTTCGCGCGCATAGAGCGACGACTTGAAGCTGATGAAGTCCCTCTGATTCTCCTCCACATAGGCGCGGATTTGGTCGGCCGTGTGGCTGCGTGCATAGGAGTCGGGGTCCTCACCCTCGGGGAGCACCACCACCCTCACATTGAGTCCCTCCTTGAGCACCAGGTCGACACCCTTGAGTGCCGCCTTCACACCCGCCTTGTCGCCATCGAAGAGGAGGGTGATGTTGGGGGTGAAGCGTGCAATGAGCCTCACCTGCTCCACGGTGAGAGCCGTTCCGAGGGGTGCCACCACATTCTCGATGCCCTTTTGGTGGAGCTGCACCACGTCGATGTTACCCTCCACGAGGATGCAGTGGTTCTCGCGTGCGATGGCACTCTTGGCAAAGTAGATGCCATAGAGGTTGTGGCTCTTGGAGTAGACGATGCTCTCGGGCGAGTTGAGATACTTGGCCCTATTGTCGGAGGCCAAAGCCCTGCCGCTGAATGCCACCACGCGGCCCGAGATGGAGTGGATGGGGAACATCACGCGGCCACAGAAGCGGTCGTAGTAGCCTCCCGTTTCGCGCTTGATGGTGAGTCCCGTGTCGACCAGATAGTGCTCCTTGTAGCCTGCGCGGAGTGCATCTTGGGTCATCGTGTCCTTCTCGCGCGAGGCTCTGCTCTCGGGGCAGTAGCCGAGTCCGAAGCGCTTGATGGTGGCGTCGGAGAGTCCGCGCGAGGCGAAGTAGCTACGACCCACGCTCAGCCCCTCGTCGGTCTCATACATTTGCTTTGCGAAGTAGTCCGAGGCCCACGAGTTGACCACCATCATACTCTCCCTGTCGTCGTTGCGCTGCTTCTCCTCGGGGGTCTCCTCGCGCTCCTCCACCTCTATGCCATACTTTTTGGCCACCCACTTAAGTGCCTCGACATAGGTGAGCCTCTCGTGCTCCATCACAAAGGTGACGGCGTTGCCGCCCTTGCCGCATCCGAAGCACTTGTAGAGTCCTTTGGCGGGAGAGACCACAAAGGAGGGGGTCTTTTCGTTGTGGAATGGGCAGCACGCCATATAGTTCACTCCCTTTTTCTTGAGTGAAACGAAGTCGCTGACGACCTCCACCACATTTGCGGCGGCGTATATTCTGTCGACTGTTGCCCTATCTATCATAGTCTCTCTTTGCTTTGCGCGGTTTTAGCAGGTAAAGGTACACATTTCTTTCGAAACAACAATAACCCAAGCCCCTTAGGGGCTAATTCCCCATTTTTGCACCCCCACGCAGGGCTCAACACAACGAGGCCAACCCTGCTTGGGCTGGCCTCGTCACTACTATTTTTCCCCACACTAATTTGTTGCTCCGCGGAAGGTCCAATGCTTCTGCATAAGGTAGCTGTAGACCACCGTGATGAGCGACGTGGCCACCTGTGCCGCAGGTGCATACACGCCGCACCACTCCACCAACACCTTCAGGCACACATAGTTGATGGCAAGCGACCCGAGGGTGGTGATGAGGTAGCGCACCGAGCTCACCCTATCGCCCAGCGGCGACCCACGAAACGACACCCTGCTCTGCAACCAATAGCCCGAGAGAAGTGTCACGGGGAAGGTCACAGCCAGGGCTGCAATGTGGCGCGAGATGTAGACCACCCCGAGGTTGAGGTAGTCGAACTGCAGCACCACATCATAGAGCAACGCATAGAGCAACCAATTGACAACCAGATTGGTTCCTCCACACGCCGCATAGCGAAACGTCTGCAGCGACATCACCCCCCTCAGGGGCCTCACATAGAAGAAGTCCACCACACGAGTGACTCTCTCGGCTAATTTCATTTATCTCTTGGTTTTGCTTTTTGTTTTTTGCGACTGCCGTCGCTTTTATTTCTGCGACTGCCGTCGCCTTTCTTTCTGCGACTTTTTATAAAAAGTCGCCCAAAAATTTTTATCGAGATACTTCGTATCTCTTTATCCGAGTCTACCCTATCAAGTGTCCGCCCGATTTTAGGCTGAGCAAAGTCTACACTAAAAGTTTTTGGTGAAGCTTTTTACAAAAAGCTTCGTTCTTTTTTGCGACATTCGTCGCTTTTGTTTCTGCGACTTTTTATAAAAAGTCGCCCAAAAATTTTTGTCGAGATACTGCGTATCTCTTCATCCGCCTCTACCCTCTACACACGCCCCCGGCCTACGGCCACCCCCTCTAACTTAGAGGGGGAATTTTGGGTGGTGCGTATCCCCCAATTCAAAATTCAAAATTAGTTTATTACTTAACGTCTCCTTTCTTCGAAGCTTTTTGTAAAAAGCTTCACCAAAAACTTTTAGTGCAGACTTTACTCTACCCTTTTTTGGCCGAGCGCCGAAGGCCTCAATTTTAATCCCCCTACGGGGTCTTTTAATTGCTCACGCTCGGCAGAGCAAACAAGTTTGTTCTGCCCTCGCTCACTCGCAATTTTGAATTTTGAATTTTGCATTCCCACTCCCTACTTCTTCCCCTGGAGTTCATACATCCTATCGCGCCACAGCGCCGCCTGCGCAAAGTCCAACGCGCGGGCAGCCTCCTCCATCCTGCGGCGTGCATCGCTGATGGCCACCTCGCGCTCCTCCGCACCATACACCGAGCGACCCCCATCCGCAGCCACAGCATTCCTGCCTCCCAAAGGGTAGGACTCCACACCACCCTCGGCAGAATAGTTGCCCGCAATGGTGGTGCGACCATAGCGACGTATCTGCGTGGGAGTGATGTTGTTGGCCTTGTTGTAGGCCATCTGCTTCTCCCTGCGGCGGCGGCTCTCATTGATGGTGGCCTTCATCGCGTCGGTAATCTTGTCGGCATACATAATCACGCGCCCCTCCACATTTCGTGCGGCACGTCCTGCGGTCTGGGTGAGCGCCCTCTCACTGCGGAGGAAGCCCTCCTTGTCGGCGTCGAGAATAGCCACGAGGGCCACCTCGGGGAGGTCGAGACCCTCCCTCAGCAGGTTGACACCGATGAGCACATCGAAGGAGCCCGACTTGAGGTCCTCCAGAATCTGCACCCTATCGAAGGTGTCGACATCGGAGTGGATATAGCGGTTGCGGATGCCTATGCGGTCGAAGTATTTGGATAGCTCCTCGGCCATACGCTTGGTGAGGGTGGTGACCAACACGCGCTGCCCCTTGTGGACCGAGGTGGCAATCTCCTCCAGCAGGTCGTCGACCTGATTCTCCGTGGGTCGCACCTCAATTTCGGGGTCGAGCAGACCTGTGGGCCTCACGAGCTGCTCGGTTACAGCGCCCTCACTACGGAGGAGCTCATAGTCGGCGGGGGTGGCGCTGCAGTAGAGCACCGTGTGGCCGAAGCTCTCAAACTCCTCGAAGGTCAGCGGACGGTTGTCGACGGCGGCGGGGAGGCGGAATCCATACTCCACGAGGTTCTCCTTGCGTGCCCTGTCGCCACCATACATAGCCCTCACCTGAGGAATGGTGACGTGGCTCTCATCGACCACGAGGAGGAAGTCCTCGGGGAAATAGTCGAGCAGGCAGAAGGGGCGCTCGCCGGGCTTGCGGCCGTCCATATAGCGCGAGTAGTTCTCAATGCCGGAGCAGTAGCCCAGCTCCTTGATCATCTCCACGTCGTACTCCACCCTCTGCTTAATGCGCTGTGCCTCAACGGGTCGGCCTGCGCTCTCAAACTCCTCGATGCGACGTCCGAGGTCGAGCTGAATCTGGCGTATGGCCTCCTCGGTGCGCTCCTTGGTGGTGACAAAGAGGTTGGCGGGGAAGATGGTCACCTCGGCCACGCCCTCGCGTCGTGCTCCCGTCATTGGGTCGATGCGCCACAGAGCCTCGATCTCGTCGCCGAACATCGAGATGCGGAAGGCGTCGCTCTCCGAGTAGGCGGGCATAATGTCTATGGTGTCACCCTTGACGCGGAAAGTCGCGGGCTCGAGATTGCGCTCCACGCGAGTGTAGAGCGCGTCGACGAGTCGGTAGAGGAGTCGTCGTTGCGGGATGGTATCTCCGAGACGGAGGGTTATGCTGTTGGCGTGGAAGTCGGAGGGGTTGCCGATGCCGTAGAGGCAGGAGACACTCGAGACCACAATCACGTCGCGCCTGCCGGAGAGGAGCGATGCGGTGGTGCGGAGTCGGAGCTTCTCAATCTCGTCGTTGATGGCCAGGTCCTTCTCGATGTAGGTGTCCGAGGCGGGGAGGTAGGCCTCGGGCTGATAGTAGTCGTAGTAGGAGACGAAGTACTCCACCGCGTTGTCGGGGAAGAAGGCTCGGAACTCGCTGTAGAGCTGTGCGGCGAGGGTTTTGTTGTGGCTGAGCACGAGGGTGGGACGTCCGAGTTGTGCAATGACGTTGGCCACGGTGAAGGTCTTGCCGGAGCCTGTGACACCGAGGAGGGTGTTGTGTGGCTGGCCGCCCCTGATTGAGCGCACCAACTCCTCGATGGCCTCGGGCTGGTCGCCCGTAGGACTGTAGTCCGACACAAGTTTGAAATCCATACCCTTCTCGTTGTTTGTGACTCCGAGCGGAATCGAACCGCTATCGTAAGAACCGGAATCTTAAATTCTATCCATTGAACTACGGAGCCTTACCGACCGTTTGTGGTTATGGTCGGTTGTATCTTTTTGGTGGCTCGTGCGAGGGATAGAATTGCTGTGTTACCTATCCCCCAAACCCCCTTTCTGTAAAGGGGGCTTACTCGGCATACGCCGAGAACGGAGCCTTACCGACCCTCTTTGCTTGTGGTCGGTTATGTCTTTCTGGTGGCTCCTGCAGGGATAGAATTGCTGTGTTACATATCCCCCAAACCCCCGTTAATCCACCTGCGGTGGCTTTTCCTCCTCCTTGCTCGGCATAGCTTGCAAGCAATCTCTGCCCGCGCTGCGAGCGTCGGTTCTGTAAAGGGGGCTTACTCGGCTTGCGCCGAGAACGGAGCCTTACCGACCCTCTTTGCTTATGGTCGGCATTTTATTGCACAAATATCGTGGTTTTATTTGAGATTACCGCATATTTTGCATATTTTTGCTTATCTGTTTGAACAGCAACACCATCCCAACAACAAACTCCACTCCCCACACAATCCAATGAAAATCAAAACCATCAACTCCGCAGCCCTCATCGTTGGCACCATAACCATCCTCTGTGTACTCCTCGGAGTACTCCTCGGGCGTTTCTTCGGCACCTACGGTTGGATCTGGGGCGCCCCCTTTGCAATCTGTGGCGGACTCGTCGTCTTCCTCGCCGTGAAGTGGGTGATGAAGAAGTTTTTCCTCAGGCGAGTGACCCCTCTCTATCGCATAGTCCTCGGCCGCGACATCAAGACCGCAGAGCTCTCCGCGGAGCTTGAGCAGACCAACCACCCCGAGCGCTCCGTGAGTGCCGAGCTCAACCGATGGGCCGAGCAGAACCAGCGCGAGATTGCGCGACTCAAGGAGAACGAAAAGTATCGCAAGGAGTTTGTGGGCAACGTCTCCCACGAGATCAAGACCCCCATTTTCAACATCCAGGGCTACATCTCCACCCTCCTCGACGGGGGCATCAACGACCCCGTGATGTTGCGTCGCTACCTGCAGCGCGCCGAGAAGAGCATCGACCGACTCATCAACATCACCAACGACCTCGAGGCCATCTCCAAGCTCGAGTCGGGTGTGCTCAACCTCAACTACGAGCGTTTCGACATCGTGGCTCTCACCCGCGACATTGTCGACACCATAGAGTTTGAGGCCACCAAGAAGAACATCAACATCGTCATCGGCTCCTCCCATCACACCCAGCCCTACCCTCCCGTGTGGGTCAAGGCCGACTCCTACTACATCGAGCAGGTGCTCATCAACCTCATCATCAACTCCATCCGCTACGGCAACGAGGGGGGTGAGACCTTCATCAAATTCATCGACCTCTTCGACAAGGTGCTCATTGAGGTGAGGGACAACGGACGAGGCATTGCCAAGGATGACATCCCGCGCGTTTTCGAGCGATTCTACCGCACCGACAAGGGTCGTTCGCGCGAGCAGGGGGGCACGGGACTCGGCCTCTCCATTGTCAAACACGTTCTCGAGGCCCACGGCGAAACCATCAATTTGCGTAGTGAATTGGGCAAAGGCAGTACTTTTTCTTTCACTTTGAGCAAAAATTAACGCTTTTTGCCTATCTTTACCCGCCCGATTGGGCGTTAACAAACAACGACTATGAACACATTTTCCGCTATCGTATGGAATGTCGACCCCGTCGCATTCTCGCTTTTCGGACTTGAAATCCGCTACTACGGCCTCTTCTGGGCCCTCTCATTCATCCTCGGCATCTACTTCTTCACCAACTTTGTGCGCCGTGAGAAGCTCCCCGAGAGGCTTGTCGACTCGCTCTTCTGGTTTGCCACAATCCTTGGCATCTTCGGTGCGCGTGTGGGCCACTGCCTCTTCTATGAGCCCGAGGTCTACCTCGCCGACCCCCTCCGCATTCTCAACATCCGCGAGGGTGGTATGGCCTCCCACGGTGCAGCCCTCGGCTTCCTCATCGGACTCATCCTCTTTGCGTGGCGCAACAAGATGCCCTTCTGGTGGGCTGCAGACCGCATAATGATTCCCGTGGCTGTGGGCGGCGCAGGCGTGCGTATGGGCAACCTTATGAACTCCGAGATATACGGCCGTGCCACCGAACTCCCCTGGGGCTTCATCTTCGAGCGCAACGGCGAAACCGTTCCTATGCACCCCACCCAAATCTACGAAGCACTATTCTATCTGCTTGTGTTTGTGGTGCTTCTGTGGCTCTACTACAAGAAGGATGCGGGTCGCAAACACCCTGCACTGATGTTTGGCGTGGGCCTCATCGGCATCTTCCTCTCCCGCTTTGTGCTGGAGTACATCAAGAACGACCAGGTGGGATTTGAGGAGGGTATGAAGGCCGCCATCGGTATGAATATGGGCCAACTCCTGAGCATCCCCTTTGTCATTGCGGGCATAGCACTCGTCATCGTTGGCCTCAGGAGCAAACCCCAGCGCATCGCCTGGGCCGAGGAACCCGCCAAGCCCAAAGCACAGAAGGTGGCTCCCCCAAAAGCTAAAAAGTAACAAAATCCATTCCCCACAATGAGCAACGTAGTCAACAAACTCATTTTCAACTGCCTCGTTCAGTATGGCAACGTGGCACTCCCCGAGGTGGGCTCTCTCAAGGTGGAGGGCGACCCCAAGAAGGTCTCCTTTGCCGAGGGCATAGAGGAGAACAACATCCTGGTCACCGACCTCATTGCCGAGCAGGGCGGCCTCCCCGCCGAGGAGGCAAAGGCGCTCTACAACGATTGGCTCACTTCGGCCACCACCGAGGAGGGCATAATCCGCGTTGAGGGTGTGGGCACCATCACCCTCCGCCACTTCGCCATCGACAACGAACTCAACCACGCACTCAATGGAGAGGCGCTCCCCACTGCCACCCTCCGCAAGCGTTGCCGCTGCCGCTGGATCTGGTGGCTCGTGGCACTCCTGCTCATCGGAGCAGCCGTGGCCCTCTACTTCTGCCCCTGCGACTGCCTCACCGCGTTGTGCGGCTCGTCGGAGTGCGGCAAATGCACCACCGCCGAGATGGAGGTGGAGTCGGCCTGCGACGAGGAGTGCGTTGAGGTGGAGCCCTCGGTAGTCCCCTACGAGGAGCAGAATGTGGCCATTGCGGTGACTCCCGCACCCGCTGCAACCAAGCCCGCAGAGAAGGGCGCCGACTACAAGTTCAAGCGCTACAATGTCTCGGTGGGCGTGTTCTCCATAAAATACAACGCGCGTGCCTGCGCGAAGCAGGACCCCCTGAACATCGGCTCCGCCAACTACATCATCGCCCCCTACCCCGGCGGCCGTTGGATTGTGATTGCCTACGAGACCGACGATTTGATGGAGGCCGAGGGTGTGCGTCGCCACCACCAACGCACCCAACGAGATGTCTGGGTCTACAAACACCATTAGAGTCACCTCCACCACCAAACAAAGCCTCGAAGGATAACCCTTCGAGGCTTTGTTTATCCACCCACGTCAGCAATTCTCCATAGGCGAACTCATAGCACCCCCCCCAGCCGACCATCCCACCGCCACCTCCCCGAAAACCCAACCTGCTGACACTTTTTTCTCATCGAGGCCCTTCGACACGCCTTGAGGGAGGAGGTGTTTCGATGTCACAAATTTCCCTTTTGGGTTGTAGTGTTTTATACACGCCCCACTAAAATGAGTTAAAAATCGGCTCAAATGGGCAAAAAAAAGACAATCTCCACAACTTTCCCACTTCTTTTGCTTACTTTTGATTGCCCAATTGGTGCAAAATTCACCTACCTGAAAAACTAAACTAAACAAACCAAAGACAAAGCGCTTTGGCCACAGCCTACAAATGATTGACCATATCGACAAAAAGAAACACACGACGATTGATTATGAGGGTATTATGAAGCTTCTCTCTCTTCAATCGGAGTCGAGTCTTCACTCCTTCGGCATCGACGCCGAGTCGTCGCTCATCCCCACTATCCTCGATCGCAGCGTGCTGATCAGCGACGCAGTGACCCTCTGGCTCTGTCGTTCGGGAAGCCTTGTGGTCTCCATCGAGGGCACAAGCCACACCCTCTCTGCAGGACAACTCCTCATCATTTTTGCGGGCACACACTTCCGACTCACACTCCTCTCTGCCGACTACACGGCGAGCGTGACAGTTGCACGAATTTCCCATTCGGCACAGGTGGACAGCATTGTAACCACCTTCCCTCGAGTGAGACAAATGCCCATTGTGCAACTCTTCGAGCAGGAGGACAAGTCCCTCACCGCGCTGATGAACTACATCTCCATCTCCTCGCAGAACTACCGCAACCCCTCGCGCGCCGAGATCGACAACAACATTCTCGCCATCCTGCGCGGTGAGCTCATCGACATCTTCCTCCGCCGCAACCTCGCCGTGCGCGAAGCAACGCCCGACGAGCAGTTGGTCAAGAGGTTCAATATGATGTTGGCCGTGAGCTGCTTTGAGCACCGCGACGTGGAGTACTATGCCGAGAGCTTTGGCCTCACCCCCAAGCGCTTTGCCGCCAAGGTGAAACGCATCACAGGCACCACCCCCTCGGACCTCATCGCCTCGGCGGTGATCAAGAATGCCAAGCGCCTTTTGGTGAGCACGCCTCTCAGTTCGGCCGAGATTGCCGAGAAGCTCAACTTCTCCACCCCCTCGTTCTTCTGCCGCTACTTCCGTCGCTACACCAACGAGACCCCTCAGGGTTGGCGCAACAAGAACACCAATTTTTAGTGCAAACGGTGCGTAGACAAATAGAAACGCAGCCTCCTCCGCGGGGGCTGCGTTTTTGTTTGCGTTGCACAGTGGCCTATCAGACGGGGCTGCAAGAATAGTGTCGAGAGGAGGGCTACACCTGACCGCCCATCATATCGTAGTGTCGAGCAGGGCTACACCTGGCCGCCCATCATATCGAGCAGCTCGGTGGTGATGGCCTGCTGGCGCTGTTTGTTGTACTCGAGCGAGAGGCTGGCAATCAGGTCGTCGGCATTGTCGGTTGCGGCCTGCATAGCCATCATCCTTGCCGCGTGCTCGGAGGCGGTGGCCGAAAGCGCCGCCGTGAAGAGCTTGAGCGCCACCTCGCGAGGCACAATGCTCTCTATCAGCTCCTTGCGCGTGGGCTCCAGGATGTAGTCCTCCGCCACCACAGAGCCACCCTCTGCCGAGGTGGGGAGCTCGATGGGGAGCAGCGTCTCGCACACAAGCCTCTGCGTTCCGGCCGAGAGGAACTTGTGGTAGACAAGCTCCACCCTGTCGGTGTGGCCCGCAACAAACGACTCCATAAGTTGCTCGGCAATAGCGCGATAGGCAAGGTAGTTGGGCTTCTCGGCCAGGTGCTCGTCGCCCTTTTCGAAGGGGATGTGGCTGCGCTCGAGGTCCGCAGCAAGTTGCTTGCCCATCACAAAGATGCGCCTATGCTCCTGTGGCAACTCGGCATACTCGCCATTGAGTTGGTCGACAATGCGA
>JAFPBB010000069.1 GCA_017390585.1 Tidjanibacter sp.
TGGTAGTGAGCTATGTGGCTTGCGGCTGGATGTTCGACGAGATTGTGGTGCTCTTCTTGGTCCGCAAGGTGATGTACACGTTGGCTGTGGTTGCCTTTGTGGTGCTTGCTATGGAGTATGTGCGCCCTTTGAGCCACCATACGGCCCTCTTTGGTGCCTTGGTGGGGATGATGTGGATGTTGCTCTATGTGGGCAATGTGGCCTTGTTTACTCCTTTTGTTGCGGCGATTCTGTGTTGCGGTCTGCTTCTCACTTCGCGCCTGATGTTGGGTGAGAATCTCTTTGCCACTTGGGGCGGATTTTTTGGCGGCTTGGTTATTTCGCTCATTGTCTTTGTGCTGATTTAGTTGTGCCGCAGAGGAGATGTGAAGATGCAAAAAGCGCGACCATTCTCGGAATGGTCGCGCTTTTTATGCTTTGACTTTTCAGATTACTCCTCTACGGTAACCTCAGCGTCTACCTGGTTGGGCATTACGGGAGCCTGCTCGGCGTTCTCCATAACCTGCTCGATGATGGCGTCACCCGAGGGAACACCAGCTTTCTTATAGGAAGACATTGCCACGGTGGAGAGAAGGCTGAGCACTACGATGGCGATTGCCAAATACCAGCTTGCTTTCTCGAGGAAGTTTGCAGTCTGACGAACACCCATAACCTGGTTGGATGCGCCGAAGTTTGCTGCCATACCGCTCTTGGGGCTCTGAGCCAACACCGACAATACGAGGAGGATGCTGGCGATGATAATCAAAATTACAAGAAAAGTGTACATTGTGTTATGAGTTTAATTATTTTTTATTGTTCTCTGCGCTCTGTCGGGACTTTAGGTCCTCAATAAGTTCGGCAAAATAAATACTTTTTTGTGAATCTTGCAAACTTAATTTCTCATATATCTCAATTGCAGTATCAAAAAGGTGCTGTTTTGCGTAAATTTCGGCCAATTCTTCGCTCAAAAACTCCTCGTCATCCTCGTCGTTGCTCTCCACTTTGGCCAAAGATGCGTCTGTGGTTTGGTCGTCGATGACGATGCGGTGCTCCTCTGCGAGGAGAAATTGGTCGATGATGCCGAGCGTGGCGCTGCGCTTGAGTTCGGAGGTGTCGATCTCCTTCAGGAGCGAAGGCGAGGGTGTGAGGCGCTGGCGCAGACGTGTGGCAAGGAGGATGGAATCCTCGATCTTCCCACCTCGCGAGGCGCTCACCATCTTGGCCGCACCCCACCACGGGTAGAGTTGGGCAAGACGTTGGAGTTCGTCGCCGCTGATTGAAGTGAATCGTTTGTTGTGTTCCATTGGGCGTTGTTCTATGGTGGTGACTGCTCGGTGGAACTACCAGTTGGCCACGGCGGCATTGAAAATGTCCTGCACGAGCTGCTCCACAATCTCCGTAATCAGCGAGTCCTGAATATCCTGCAACAGCTGGTTGGCATCATACTCGGCAAAGGCGCTGAAGGATTTGTTGTAGTTGTTCTGGGGCTCGTAGACGTTGGTGAACTTCACCTTTACGGTGATGGTGAGTCGGTTCATAGCTGCCGTCTCGGCGGAGGTGATGGCCGCAGGGGTCGATGTGTAGTTGGTCACCTCACCCTCGAAGGCAAGGTCGCCGCCCGAGTCGACAAGCTGGAGCTTGGTCTGCCTTGCAAACTTGTCCTGCAATGCGTCGGTGAGGGTGGAGCTGAGTGTGGGCGCCACCATCGGTGCATTGTTGGGGAAGTAGGGGATGCTCACTGTTGTTGCCTCGAGTGGAATCGAAGCTCCCGAGAAGGAGTACTTGACGGTGCAGGCGCTGAGCCCGACGAGGGTGGCAAACGTGAGTGCTGCCACTGCTGCTATGGTTCTAAATTTCATCTATGCCTAAATCTTTAATCTTTCGGTAGAGAGTTCTCTCGCTCATAAATAGCTCCTTGGCGGCCTCTTTGCGCTTGCCGCCGCTGTGACGCAGAGCCTTGATGATGGCCTCGCGTTGCATATCCTCCTTGGAGAGAGGCTTGACGGGTTCGTAGTAGACATCCTCGCCAATGGGCTCTTGGGTCTCACGAGAGGGAGTGTAGGTGGGGGTGACACTGACGGGAGGGAGGTAGCCGGCAACGTGGTTGTCCACCGCTGTGGGCTCGGGGTAGGAGGGCTGAGAGGAGCCACTCATAACCTCCATCAACATTCGTTTCACGTCGCTGATGTCGCGTTTCATATCGAAGAGCACCTTGTAGAGGAGTTCGCGCTCATCGGAAAACTCCTCACTGTGGCGCTCGTTGACCACCACGGGTGCGGAGCCTATACCCTCTGTGGGGAGGTACTTGCGCAGTATGGTCTCGGTGATGATGCGTTCCGACTCGAGTACGGAGATTTGTTCGGCCACATTCTTGAGTTGGCGGATGTTGCCCTTCCAATAGTAGCTCTCCAGGAGCCTGCGGGCACCCTCGTTGAGGGAGATGGCGGGCATCTTGCAACTCACCGACACGTCCGATGCAAACTTGCGGAAGAGCAGATGGATATCCTCTTTGCGCTGGCGCAGAGGAGGTACGGTGATGGGCACGGTGGCCAGACGGAAGTAGAGATCCTCCCTGAAGCGCCCCTCGGCGATTGCCTTCGAGAGGTCGATGTTGGTGGCTGCCACCACGCGAACGTTGCTCTTCAGTGGTTTCGACGAGCCCACGCGGAGGAACTCGCCCGTTTGGAGCACGCGGAGGAGTCGCACCTGTGTCGAGAGTGGCAACTCGGCTACCTCGTCGAGGAAGATGGTGCCTCCGTCGGCCTCCTCAAAGTAGCCTTTGCGCGACTCCACAGCTCCCGTGAAGGCTCCTTTCTCGTGGCCGAAGAGCTCGGAGTCGATGGTGCCTTCGGGTATGGCGCCACAGTTTACGGCCACATATTTGCCAAACTTGCGGGCCGAGTGGTTGTGGATAATCTGTGGGAAGAACTCCTTGCCCACACCGCTCTCGCCCGTTATCAGCACCGTGAGGTCTGTAGCTGCCACCTTCACTGCCATCTCGATGGCCCTATTGAGGGGCTCGCTGTTGCCAATGATGCCGTAGCGTTGTTTTATGCTGAAAAGGTCTGTCATTTTCTTCTCTTATAGCTCCCTATTCGGTGATTTCAATGGGGGTGGGGGGTGTGTCGAGGTTGAGCTCCACGCTCTCCGACGAGGGAATCATTCCCCACACGATGCAGATGAGTGCGAGGGCCACAGCGATGAGTGCTACGATGGTGATGCCGTCCACTCTCTTGCGGGTGTGGTGTGCCCTGATTTTGGGCCTGCGACTCTCGGTGGTCTCCTCCTCGTCCTCCTCCTCGATGATGGGGGCAGGTTTGGGTGCAGGTGCAGGTGCGGGTGCAGGTGCAGGTTTTCGAGTGGGGACTGCGGAGGGCTTCGTGGGAGTGGACTTGGGTGCCTCAATCACCTCCACGTCGTTCTCCTGTGCCACATTGACCTTGCGGGGTGTTGCAACCTCGGGCTTGGGTGTTGGCGCAACCTCGGGCTTGGGCGCAGGTGCAGACTTGGGCTCGGGCTTAGGTGCAGGCGTCGGCTTCGAAACAACGGGCCTGGGGCGAGCAATCTCCTCGATGACATCGTAGCTCTTGTCGGGCTCGGGGAGCGATTGGGCAAAGGGATTGAAGGAGAAGTCGAGGCCGCCGTCGGGACGCAACAGGAGCACGCCCACGCCGTCGAGAATGAACTTCTTGTGGGTGCGAATCTGCTCTTTGATGTGTGCAACATATTGGCCTACGAGCTCGGCACTCTTGCTGGGACTCACGTCGAGGATGTTGACCACGAGGTTGATGAGCACGTTGTCGTTCTTTTTGAGCATCTCCATAAAGACGATTTCGCCGCTCTCCTTGCGACGGATTAATGTGCCCACATCGGGGATGATTACCCTCGACTCGGTGTTGATATGTTGTGCAATGATGGCACTGATTTGTGAGGTCATACTATGTGTCGTTTTTTATTGTTGTCCATATAACTCCCAAAGGTAGCGATTATTATCCAAATATCTGCCAAAAAGGCAGAAAAATATGTCAAAATTTCACACTATTATGTTTCGTAAGGGAGTGAAAGGGAAGATAAGAGTGTTTGCGTGGAGTGGTGATGGGGTGGGATTTGTGGTGCCGAGGTGGAGTGTGGGGATGGCAAAAAGAGCGTAAAAGTGGTATTAAGGGGGTGAAAATGAGGGGTGAGGATGTGAAAGTGGGCAAAAAAGTTGATAATCTCAAAAAGAATTGCTTGCTTTGCATTGTGAAACTTTGCAAAATCCATTTCAACTACTTTCGAGTTTTTTGAGCAATGTAGCAAAGACGGATTGTAAACTTAATCTCTTTTTCGACAAAATGAAGAACAAGTACACCGACCTTATCGAGCAGACCTACGATTGGCCGCAGGACGAATTTTCCGTGGAAGACAACGAACTCTATTTCCACGACGTGCCCTTGATGGATATCATCAAGCAGTATGGTACGCCTCTCAAGATTACCTATCTGCCCAAAATCTCGTCGCAAATCCAGAGAGCCAAACGACTCTTCAATGTGGCAATGGCGAAGGTCGACTACAAGGGTAGCTACAACTACTGCTACTGCACCAAATCGTCGCACTTCTCGTTTGTCCTGGAAGAGGCGCTCAAGAACGATATCTACCTCGAAACCTCCTCGGCATACGACATCCACATCATCAATGCCCTCTATGAGCAGGGATTGATTAATAAGGATATGTATGTGGTTTGCAATGGTTTCAAGCGTGTGCAGTATGTGGAGAACATTGCTTCGCTCGTCAATGGCGGCTTTGAGAACACCATTCCTGTGCTCGACAATAAGGAGGAGTTGGATCAGCTCGAGGCTGTACTCGAGAAGCCCTGCAAGCTCGGTATTCGCATTGCTGCAGAGGAGGAGCCCAAGTTCGATTTCTACACCTCGAGGCTCGGTATTCGCTACAACGACATCGTTGAGTTCTACAAGAAACGCATCAAGGGCAACAAGAAACTCAAGCTCAAAATGCTCCACTTCTTCATCAATACCGGTATGAAGGATACGGCCTACTATTGGAATGAGCTCAACAAATGTATCCAGGTTTACTGCGAACTCAAGAAGATTTGTCCCGACTTGGATAGCTTGAATATCGGTGGCGGATTCCCCATCAAGAACTCGCTCAACTTCGACTACGACTATGAGTATATGGCCGAAGAGATTGTGGCGCAGATCAAGAGTAACTGCAATCTGAATGGTGTGGAGGAGCCAAATATCTTCACCGAGTTCGGTTCGTTTACGGTGGGTGAGAGTGGTGCAACGCTATTCTCGGTGCTCAATCAGAAGCAGCAGAACGATAGGGAGCGTTGGTATATGATCGACAGCTCGTTTATGACGACTCTGCCCGATATCTGGGGTATCGACCAGCGATATCCTCTGCTGGCCATCAACCATTGGGATAAGGAGTATCAGAGGGTCTTCCTCGGTGGACTCACCTGCGATAGTGAGGACTTCTACAGTGGTGAGTCGCACTCCAATGCGGTCTTCCTGCCCAAGCTCGATGGCGAGGAGCCTCTCTATGTGGGATTCTTCCACACGGGTGCCTACCAGGAGTCGGTGGGTGGTTTTGGTGGCATTCAGCACTGCCTTACCCCTGCCCCCAAGCACATCCTCATCGACATCGACAAGGAGACCGGCGAGTACTACACCCGACTCTTTGCCAAGGAGCAGAGCTACCGCTCGATGATGCGTATCCTCGGCTATTAGTAGACCCTGCTACAATACCATATTAATATATAAGGAGTCGGCCACCTGGCAGGTGGCCGACTCCTTTTTTTATTTTCCCACGTCGGGAACCTCACGATTTCCGACGTGGGGATGGGATGGATTACAACTCGGTGTTGACGGCAACAAGGTTCCTATCGCCGTAGCCGTTGTCGATCTTGGTGACATAGGGGAAGAACTTCTGCACCCTCACCCACGACAAGGGGAATGCTGCCTCCTCGCGGCTGAAGCCGTGGTTCCACTCGCCAATGATTTCGGCTGCGGTGTAGGGGGCATTGATGACAATCTCGGGGCAGGTCTGAGCCTCGTGGAGAATCTTCACGAGTGCGTCGCAGAACTTGTCCATCTCCTCCTTCGACTCGCTCTCGGTGGGCTCCACCATCAGGGTGTCGTGTACGGGGAAGGAGAGAGTGGGGGCGTGGAAGCCGTAGTCCATAAGCCTGTGGGCAACATCGCCCACCTCTACGCCATACTCTTTGCGGAAGTTGGTCAGGTCGAGGATCATCTCGTGACCCACGCGGCCGCTTTCACCCGAGTAGAAGGTGCGGTAGCTCTCGGCCAGCTTGCACGACATATAGTTGGCATTGACAATAGCAGCCTCGGTAACCCTGCGCAGACCCTCGGCACCCAACATCTTGACGTAGCCGTAGGTGATGGGCAACAGCAGTGCGCTACCCCAAGGCGACGATGCTACGGCGGTGATGCCGTCGGCACCACCTGTGGTAACCACCGAGTGGCTGGGGAGGAACTCCACGAGGTGCTCGGCAACGCACACGGGACCAACGCCGGGACCGCCACCACCGTGGGGCATAGCGAAGGTTTTGTGGAGGTTTAGGTGGCACACGTCGGCGCCGATGAAGCCGGGATTGGTGAGGCCCACCTGTGCGTTCATATTTGCACCGTCCATATAGACCTGACCACCGAACTCGTGTACGGTGTCGACAATCTCCCTGATGCGGCTCTCAAATACGCCGTGGGTGGAGGGGTAGGTCACCATAAGACCTGCCAACTCGCCCTCATACTGCTCAGCCTTGGCCTTGAGGTCCTCGACGTCGATATTACCCTTTGAGTCGCACGCCACGGTGACAATCTTCATACCGGCCATAGCTGCCGATGCGGGGTTGGTGCCGTGGGCGGAGCTGGGGATGAGGATGATGTTGCGGTAGCCCTGCGAGCGGCTCTGGTGGTAGGCGCGGATAATCATCAGGCCGGTGTACTCACCTGCCGCGCCCGAGTTGGGCTGGAGGGTGCAACCCGCAAGGCCTGTGATGGTTGCGAGGTCTTTCTCCAGGTCGGCAATCATCGCGAGGTAGCCCTCTGCCTGTGCGGTGGGGGCGAAGGGGTGCATATTGGTGAATCCTGCCAGCGAGAGGGGCATCATAGTCACTGCAGGGTTGAGTTTCATTGTGCACGAACCGAGCGAAATCATACTGTCGGCGAGCGAGATGTCGCGGTGCTCGAGGCGTTTGATGTAGCGCATAAGCTCGGTCTCGGAGTGGTAGCGATTGAACACGGGTTCGGTGAGGATGGCGCTCTCCCTCTTGAGTGCTGCGGGAATCACGGAAGCCTCCTCCTCGATCTTGATGCTCTTGGGAGCCTTCTTGCCTGCGGCCTCGGCGAAGATGGCAACAACCTCGGCAACCTCCTCGTCGGTGGTGACCTCGTCGAAACTCATTCTCACCCTATCCTCGGCGGGATAGAAGAAGTTGATGCCGTGGGCGAGTGCAATATCCTGCACTACGGCTGCCTCGGCGTCTACCTCGAGGGTGTCGAAATACTCCTCGCTGTGGAGCTTGTAGCCCAGAGCCTTCAGAGCCTCGGCCACAGCCACGGTGCGTGAGTGGATGTGTGCGGCGATGCGGGCCAAACCCTCGGGGCCGTTGTATACGGCGTAGAAGCCCGACATAGAGGCCATAAGAGCCGAAGCCGTGCAGATGTTCGAGGTGGCCTTCTCGCGTTTGATGTGCTGCTCGCGGGTCTGGAGAGCCATACGGAGTGCGCGGTTGCCCAAACGGTCTACCGACACGCCGATGATGCGACCAGGCATATTGCGTTTGTAGGCATCCTTGGTGGCCATATATCCTGCGCTGGGGCCGCCAAAGCCCATAGGCAGACCAAACCTCTGCGACGAGCCCACTGCGATGTCGGCGCCCCACTCGCCGGGAGCCTTGAGCGCTACGAGGGCCATAAGGTCGCACACTGCGGTGACCTTGGCACCCACAGCGTGGGCGGCCTCTGTGAAGGCGGTGTAGTCGCGCACCTGACCTGCTGCGGCGGGATACTGAACGAGTGCACCAAACTCCTTGCCCGAGAACTCATAGGTGGCATAGTCGTCGATGACGATCTCGATGCCGAAGGGCTCGCTGCGGGTAAGCAGCACGTCGAGGGTCTGGGGGAAGATGTTGCTATCCACAAAGAGGACGTTCACTCCGTTCTTCTGCTGGTCGCGGCTGCGGAGTGCATACATCATCAGCATTGCCTCGGCTGCGGCGGTAGCCTCGTCCAAGAGCGAGCAGTTGGCAATCTCCATCGCGGTGAGCGACACGATCATAGTCTGGAAGTTGAGCAGTGCCTCGAGTCGGCCTTGCGAAATCTCGGCCTGATAGGGGGTGTAGGATGTGTACCACGAGGGGTTCTCGAAGACGTTGCGGAGGATGGCTGCGGGCATCGAGTTGGGGTAGTAGCCCATACCGATGAAGGAGCGGAGAGTCTGGTTGCGCTCGGCGAGCGAACGGATGTGGGCAGCAAACTGTGCCTCGGTCATAGGTTCGTCGAGTGCGAGGGGCTTGCGCAGGCGGATGCTCTGGGGCATCACCTGTGAGATGAGTTCCTCTACGCTCTTGACGCCGATGGTCTCAAGCATCTCTCGGAAGTCTTTCTCCGAGGGGCCGATGTGGCGGTTTACGAATTGTTCTAACATAGGATTTATTTGGTTAAGTTTTCTTAGGTAAAAATTTCTCAACTGCTCTACGCATTAAGTGCGGCGGCTATGGATTCGGCCATCTGGTCCACTGCGCCCTGGAGCTTCTTGCCGATCATCATACGCATCATCATATTCAGCTCGGCGTGAACCACGATTCGCATACGGGTGTCGTAGGGGGCAACCTCCTTGAGCTGCAACCAGAAGGTGAAGTCTATCGGGGTGGCGTCGTCGCCCTGGATTTTGATGGTTTTGTAGGGCTCGCGCTCGACCATACGGAGTCGTGCGGCCATACCTTTGACCTTGAAGGAGCAGACATCGTCGTCTGCCTGCCACTCCTCCACCTTGTCTTGCAACATTGGGGTGAAGTTGTTGAAGGAGGAGAGGAGGGTGTAGATTTGCTCTGCCGAGCGTCGTATCTGTTGTTGTTTGCTTTCGTATTTTTCCATCGCTTAAATTTGTAATTATGCCATAAAATTAGTTATTTTTGTAGAGTTATGCGACTGTTTTACGAAAATAAATTTTTCCATTTTATTGGAGTGGCTGATTTTGTGGCACTTAACGACTCGTGTGGTGGGTCGGAAGAGTGTCCCAATCTAATGATTGGGGTGGGAGAGACTCCCACTCCCGAGGGGTTGCTGGCTGCCGTGGGCGAAAAATCCAAGCTTTGGGTGGTTGCACCCGATGCAGAGCAGTGCTTCGAACGTTTCTGTGGCTCAATGCCCACCGTGAAGGCTGCGGGCGGAGTTGTGGAGAGCGAGTCGGGAGCCATTCTGATGATGACCCGCAAGGGGTGGCGCGACCTTCCCAAAGGGCACATCGACGAGGGTGAGAGCTCCGAGGAGGCTGCTGTGCGCGAGGTGCAGGAGGAGACGGGGCTGGCCGAGGTGGCTATTGTTGCGCCGCTCTGCACGACCCGCCATTTCCACCGCGCCTATGGCCGCTGGGAGATGAAGCAGACCGAGTGGTTCTTGATGCACGCACCCGGCCAGGAGCCTGAGCTCACTCCCGAGGAGGGCGAAAATATCACTTCGGTGGAGTGGTTGCGCGGCTCGAGATTGTGGAGGGCGGTGGAGAGTAGCTACTCGACCATAAAAATTGTTTTCGAAAAATATTTAGAATATAGAGTTGGATAATTTAATATATTTGAAAATGTAATTTACCAAAATTAATATTTATAAAAAGAGAAACAAATTAATAAAATAATTTACTAACCTACTATGAGATTAAAAAATATTTTTACAATTGCCGCCGCCGTACTCCTGCTCGCAGGATGTCAGCGCAGCGCAACACTCGAAGTTATGGATTTTACCAACAACCTCACTCCCGAAGAGATTGCCGAGGGTAAGTTTACCCCCGAAGTGATGTGGAAGATGGGACGAGTGGGTAGCGAAGCCCTCTCCCCCGACGGAAAACACGTTGCCTTCACCATCACCTACTACGATATGGCCTCCAACAAGGGCACAACTGGCATCTATCTGATGGCTGCCGAGGGTGGTCAGGTGGTGCGCCTCGTGGAGAAAGGTTCCTCGCCCCAGTGGGTGGGTGACCGCCTCTACTATATGACCGATGGTCAGGTGTGGAGTATCCTCGCCGATGGCAGCGACAACAAGCAACTCACCGACATCGAAGGCATTGAGAGCTACGGCATTGCTCCCTCGGGCGATGTGATGTACTTCACCAAGAAGGTGCACGTTGTCGACATCAAGGGTGGCGACGTTTATGCCGACGCCGACAAGTCCAAATCGCGCATCTACGACGACCTTATGGTGCGCCACTGGGACTATTGGGATGAGGGTGACTACTCCCACATCTTCGTGGCTCCCATCGGCGAAGGCCTTGTGAAGGAGGGTAAGGACATTATGGAGGGTGAGCCTTGGGATGCACCCCTGGCACCCTATTTCGACAGTGCCGAGATTGCTTGGAACAATGCCGGTACGGCTTTGGCCTACACCTGCAAACACCTCACAGGTGCTGCCTATGCCGTGTCGACCGACTCCGACATCTTCATCTACGATGTGGCCACCGCAACCACCCGCAACATCTGCAAAGAGGCAGGTCAGATGCCCGGCTACGACAAATATCCCGTGTGGAGTCCCGACGATAGCCGCATCGCTTTCCGCAGTATGCGTCGTGCAGGCAACGAGAGCGACAAGGAGCGACTCTTTGTGTGGAACAGCAAGGATGGTTCTATGATTGACGTGACCAGCCGCTTCGACTACAACGCCACCAACGTGGTGTGGGAGGGTAACAACACTCTCTACTTCGTTTCGCCCATCACCGCCACCCATCAGATCTGCCGTGCGGAGGCTGTTGCCGCTGCAGAGGTGGAGGTGCTCACCTCGGGTGACCACGACATCAACTCCTTCACCAAGGCGGGTGAGCGCATTGTGGCCCATATGAACACCATTATGAAGGCCCCCGAGCTCTATGCTGTGGAGGAGGGCGAGCTCCGTCAGCTGACCTTTGTCAATCAGCAGATCTACGACAACATCCCTATGGGTAAGTGTGAGAAACGTTGGGTTAAGACCACCGATGGCAAGCAGATGCTCGTGTGGGTAATTCTGCCTCCCAATTTCGACAAGAACGAGAAATATCCCACCCTGCTCTACTGCCAGGGCGGTCCCCAGAGCGTGGTGAGTCAATTCTGGAGCTACCGCTGGAACTTCCAGCTGATGGCTGCCGAGGGTTATGTTGTTGTAGCTCCCAACCGTCGAGGTTTGCCCTCGTTTGGTCAGGAGTGGCTCGACCAGATTTCGGGTGACTACAGTGGCCAGAATATCCGCGACTATTTGGCTGCTATTGACGACGTTGCTGCCGAGCCTTGGAGCGATGAGGATCGTCTGGGTGCTGTGGGTGCAAGCTATGGCGGCTACTCGGTCTACTACCTCGCCGGCCACCACGAGGGTCGTTTCAAAGCCCTCATCTCCCACTGTGGTATCTTCAACTTCGAGAGTATGTATGGCCACACCGAGGAGTTGTGGTTTGTGAACAACGACTACGGCGGCTCCTATTGGGATAAGAACAACCGCACTGCCCAGCGCAGCTATGCCAACTCGCCCCATAAGGCTGTGGCAAAGTGGGACACCCCCATCCTCATTATCACCGGTGAGCAGGATTTCCGCATCCCCTTCACCCAGAGTCTCGAGGCATTCACGGCAGCAAAATTGCAGGGTGTACCCGCAAGGCTTGTGGCCTTCGAGAATGAGGCCCACCAGGTATTCCAGCCCCAGAATTCGCTTGTGTGGAATAGGGAGTTCTTCGGTTGGCTCAACAAATACCTCAAATAAATTCAAAATGCAAAATTCAAAATGCAAAATTGATAAAAGGGCGGAGCAAGGTCTACACTAAAAGTTTTTGGGCGACTTTTTACAAAAAGGCGCAGAAAGAGACCGCGACGCAAGGAGCGGAACAAATCAGGGCGTAGCAAGGTCTGCACTAAAAGTTTTTGGGCGACTTTTTACAAAAAGGCGCAGAAAGAGACCGCGACGCAAGGAGCGGAACAAATAAGGGCTGAGCAAGGTCTGCACTAAAAGTTTTTGGGCGACTTTTTACAAAAAGGCGCAGAAAGAGACCGCGACGCAAGGAGCAGAACAAATAAGGGAGTAGCAAGGTCTGCACTAAAAGTTTTTGGTAA
>JAFPBB010000070.1 GCA_017390585.1 Tidjanibacter sp.
CACACCGATCACCGAAACGAAAAAAGGGATGACTGTTTGTCATCCCTCGTTTCGGTGATCCGCCTGGGGCTCGGGCGCTCAGGCGCCCTGCGGGTCTTTGTCTACAACCCCCTAACCCCCTTGGAAGGGGGCAAGCTGGGTTCGAGCCCCATTGGTAGGCTACAAAAAAAGCGGAAGACATTGCTGTCTTCCGCTCCTTCGGTGATCCGCCTGGGGCTCGAACCCAGGACCCCAGCATTAAAAGTGCTGTGCTCTACCAGCTGAGCTAGCGAATCATCGCGCTTTCATTCCAAAAGCGGTGCAAATATAAGGCATTTTTCCGTTTCTGCAAACTCTTTGGCCAAAAAAATCACCTTTTGTGCGGAAAAAGCCGTTATTTACCCCCTTTACCCTCAATGCCGAAGACGCACCAACGCACCACAGGAACCCTG
The DNA here is from genome assembly GCA_017390585.1 of Tidjanibacter sp. Lineage (GTDB taxonomy): Bacteria > Bacteroidota > Bacteroidia > Bacteroidales > Rikenellaceae > Tidjanibacter. The sequence goes on from JAFPBB010000070.1 coordinate 432, forward strand.
CGAAGCACCTCCCACAGCACCACAGAGCCCACATAGGTGACCACAAGGGAGAGCACATAGACCGCCCACACAGGAAGCCCCGACGTCTTGAGCACCAAGCAGATAGATGTGCAAACCGTCATATGGACAACGTAGAGTCCGAAGCTGCTGCGGCTCAAGTAGTCGGCCACGGGAGAGGTGGAATCCGCCCATCGTTTGAAGGCACCCATCATAGCCAGGGTCATCGACCAGCAGTAGAGGTTGCACCACACACCCTGCACCGCCTCGGGCGAGGTGTAGTCGCGGCCATAGAACTCCACTCCGAAGCCCACGGCAGCCACCACGGCAGCCACAATGAGCACCCAAGCCCTCGAGGCCAAGAAGGTGTGGAGCCTCTCCGAGGAGAAGAGGTAGTAGCCACAGAGGAAGGCCACGAAATAGTAGACGGGGCGGTAGAGATTGAGGAGTCCTTGTGCTACGGTGGGGTTGTCGATTTGGCTCTGCGAGGCCCACCACAGCAGCCCAAAGAAGCCCACCATAAGGAGTCCTACGCCCAAATCGCGGAGTTTCGAAATCCTCCCCTCAACCCTCTCAACATCCACCACTCGGCGCACAACAAGGAGCAGCAATGAGAAGAGGAACAGATCCCGAATGAACCACAGCGGGCCCGTGCCACTCGGAACGGCAATGAGGTATTTCACAAGAAATGGCACCCCCTCGGGCAAGTATGCACCCGCCTCGCGGCTATTGAGCAGTCCGAGTATCCAACCAAAGACAAAGAGTCCGAGGGTGGAGGGAACGAGCAGTTTGCGTGTGCGCTCGCGGCGAAACTCCTTGGGAGTGCGGCTGCGGAGAGCATAGCGGCTCGAGGCACCCGCCACCACAAAGAGGAGGGTCATAAACCAAGGGTTGAGCAGCACGCAGACTATGTCCTGCCACTGGTGCTCGGCAAAGCCGCCAACGCCACCAAAGACACCCACGGCGTTGAAGTTGTAGAATACGTGGTAGAAAAGCACCAGGAGAACGGTCACCCAGCGCAGATTGTCGAGGAAATAATAACGATTCTTCATAGGGATCAAAATAAATATTAGAGTTGAGAGCAGAGGCCACTGCGAGTAGGAGTTCCGCGTTGGGAAAGCACCCACAAGGCTCGCTACTTGAACACCTCCTCCACAGCGTAGTCGAAAATCTGGGTCTTCACAAGGGCCAACCCCTTGGTAGTGTCGCCCAACACGATAAGCGAATCACCGGGCTTGAGGCCAAACACATCGCGGGCCTCCTTGGGGATGACAATCTGTCCCTTATCGCCCACCTTCACCACTCCAAAGAGGTATTTGTCTTTTTCGGTCTGCATAGTTCACAAAGTTTTACAAGTTGGAAAAGTTGGAATTTTCCCACAAAGGTAACAATTCCACGATAAACCACAACCCTCGGGGGCAAAAAAAAAAAAAAAAAAACGGGATGCAGCAGTTTGCATCCCGTTTTTATGATATAAAGGTGAGACTATTTTGCCTCTTTCTCGGCTTTGATGAAGGCCTCAAGCTCGACGATACGTTTGGTCGAGGGCTCGAGTTTGTCACCTGCGGTCACCTGTTTGTAGCAATCCACAGCGGTCTGGTTGTTGTTCAGGGTGTCGTGGGCAACAGCGATGAGGTAGTAGATCTCGCTGCTCTCCTCGGGAGTGGTTGCGGTGGCAACAGCGCCCTCACCCCAAGCAATCAGATTCTCCCAATCCTGGTTGCCGGCAGCGGTCTGGAGGCGGTAGAACTGGTTGGTGTAGTTCATAAAGTCGGCATTGATGAGGGTCTCAAGGGTTGCATAGGCAGCCTCCTTATCGCCGGCCTTATTCTCCTCTTGGGCCTTAACGAGGAGGTAGTTGCTGAGCATCCTCTTAGCCTCGGCTGCGGGAGCAGCGAATTTGCTGTGGCGTTTCTCGAGAGCAATGATGTCGGTGTAGACCCTCACGCCGTTCTCGAAATCCTTGAGCTCGCAGTAGCTCATAGCGAGGTTGAGAGCGAGATCGGTATTCTGGGGGTTGGCCTCATAACCTTTGGCAAACTCCACAACTGCGGAAGCGTAGTCGCGGCTATTGAACGAAGTGGCACCCTTGAGGGCATAGACCTTCGAGATTGCCGAGATGGAGCTGCGGGCAACTTTTGCATCGTTGTAGAGGCGAGCACGCTCGTCGGCAGTGGCAAGAACCTCGAGTGCCTGATCGAGTTTCTTCTCATTAACGAGCTTGAGACCAATACGGAAGTAGCTGTTGGGGATGAGCTTCTGTGCGCTCTCCACAACCTCCATAACATCGGCATCGAGGCCCTCTACAACGCACTCCTCAAGCAGGGGAAGAGCCTTGTCATACTCTTTATTGTTGTAGTGGGTAGCTGCAGTGTTGAATTTCTTCTTCACCTCATTTGCGGGGTCCTGAGCAAAAGCCGAAACGGAAACTGCAAGTGCTGCAACAAGAATGATAAACGATTTAATTTTCATTGTTTCTCTCTGTTTTATGTGTTAGTACTTATTTGTTGCTACTATATAACGAATTATCAGCCCACAAAAGTATTAATTCCTGCGAGAAAATCAAACTCACAGAAGCATTTTTCAACATTTTCCACACGGAAGAGGGCCATTTGGAATGAGGCACTTGGGGATAAGCAGAGCTGGCACTACCTTCGCAGGCCGCGGAAAAAATCCTCCATCAGCTCGCCACACTCCTCGGCCATAACCCCCGACACCACCTGGGTCTTGGGGTGGAGTATGCGCCCCGCGATGGTCGTGAACCCCCTCTTGGGCTCCGAGGCACCATAGACCAAGCGCCCCAGCTGGCTCCACGCAATGGCACCGGCACACATCACACAAGGCTCCACAGTGACGTAGAGCGTAGCCTCGGGCAGATACTTGCTCCCCAGCGCATTCATAGCCGCCGTCAGGGCCTCCATCTCGGCGTGGGCCGTGGCATCGCCGAGCGCCTCGGTGCGATTGTGCCCCTTGGCCACAATGCGACCGCCACACACCACCACCGCACCGATGGGAATCTCACCCTCCGCGGCAGCCTCACGAGCCTCCGCAAGAGCCCTTTGCATAAAAAAGTTGTATATGTTGTAGTCGGTTTCCATCTTTTTTGTACCTTTGGAAGATTTTTTGGCCTTCTTTTAGGCAAAGATAGGAAAAATTTGTCAAAAACAACATAAACAACACTATGTACAGAACACACACTTGTGGCGAACTTCGCCTCGCAAATCTCTCCGAGGAGGTGACTCTTGCCGGCTGGGTACAGCGAGTACGCAACCTCGGCGGTATGACTTTCATCGACCTGCGCGACCGCTACGGCATCACTCAGCTCGTCGTGGATGACAACTGCTCCCCCGAAATCAAAGAGTGCGCCGCTTCGCTCGGACGCGAATACGTTATCCAGGCAACAGGCAAAGTGCTCGAACGCTCGAGCAAAAATAATAAAATCCCCACCGGAGAGATCGAAATCGCCCTCTCCGCACTCCGAGTGCTCAACTCCGCCGAAACTCCTCCCTTCACCATCGAGGACAACACCGACGGCGGCGACGACCTCCGTATGCGCTACCGCTACCTCGACCTGAGGCGCAACCCCCTGAAGAATGCTCTCGCTCTGCGCCACCGTATGGCTCAGGTTACTCGCAACTTCCTCGATGGCGAGAACTTTATGGAGATCGAGACCCCCTATATGATCAACTCCACCCCCGAGGGCGCACGCGACTTCCTCGTGCCCTCGAGGCTCAACCCCGGCAAGTTCTATGCGCTGCCCCAATCGCCCCAGACCTTCAAGCAGTTGCTGATGGTGGCAGGCTACGACCGCTACTTCCAGATTGTGCGCTGCTTCCGCGATGAGGACCTCCGTGCCGACCGTCAGCCCGAGTTCACACAGATCGACTGCGAGATGTCGTTTGTGGAGCAGGAGGATGTGCTCAACATCTTCGAGAGGTTTGCCAAGACCCTCTTCCGCGAGGTGCTCGGCGTGGAGATCGACTACGACTTCCCCCGTATGTCGTGGCACGAGGCTATGGAGAAATATGGCTCCGACAAACCCGACATCCGCTTCGGTATGGAGTTCAACAACATCACCGCCGACGTTAAGGGCAAAGATTTCGTGGTCTTCGACTCGGCAGAGTATGTGGGTGCCATCGTGGCCGAAGGCTGTGCAAGCTACACCCGCAAGCAGATCGACTCCCTCACCGACTTTGTGAAACGTCCCCAGGTGGGCGCCAAAGGCCTCGTGTGGATCCGCGTAGAGGAGGGAGGCATCAAGTCGAGCATCGACAAGTTCTACACCCCCGAGGAGCTCTCGGCCATCGCCTCCAAGTGTGGCGCCAAGGCAGGTGACCTCATCCTCATCCTCGCAGGCGAGAGGAAGCACACCCTCTCGGCACTCAACGTGCTCCGTCTGGAGATGGGTGACCGTCTCGGTCTGCGCGACCCCAAGAAGTTTGCTCCTATGTGGGTTGTGGACTTCCCCCTTCTGGAGTGGGACGAGGAGACCCAGCGCTTCTACGCAATGCACCACCCCTTCACCTCGCCCAAGCCCGAGGATGTGGAGTGGATGGAGAGCGACCCCGGCAGGGTGCGTGCCAATGCCTACGACTTCGTGTGCAACGGTGTCGAGGTGGGCGGCGGCTCGGTGCGTATCTTCGACAGCGCTCTGCAGCAGAAGATGTTCCGCCTCTTGGGCTTCACTCCCGAGCAGGCCGAAGCACAGTTTGGCTTCCTGATGAACGCATTCAAGTTTGGCGCACCTCCCCACGCAGGCATCGCCTTCGGTTTCGACAGATTCTGCTCGCTCTTTGGCGGCTCGGAGTCGATTCGCGACTACATCGCCTTCCCCAAGAACAACCAGGGACGCGACGTTATGGTCGACTCGCCCACCGCTATCGACCCCGCACAGCTCGTAGACCTCAACATCAAACTCGTTGAGAACTAACAGAATAGAAAATAGCAAAAAGGCGACCTACCAAGTGGGTCGCCTTTTTTTTATTGTCGCCGTCCGAAATAGGAGTCGGGAGGACGGGTTAATATGGTTTGTAGGTGGAGTCTATGATGCTATTCTGCGAATCGAGGCGCACCGCAATGAAAAACAACACCGTGAAGGCCAACAACGACGAACCTCCATAGGAGAACATCGGCAACGGAATGCCAATGACGGGCATAAGTCCAATCGTCATACCTATATTAATAATCGTGTGGAACAAAAAGATGCCCGCAACACCGTAGCAATAGACCCTGCGGAACGGCTCCTGCTGTCGCTCGCCCATTTTCATCAGGCGGATAATCAGCGTGGCAAAGAGAGTGAGCACCACCAGCGAGCCCACAAAGCCCCACTCCTCTCCCACGGTGCAGAAGATGAAGTCGGTACTCTGCTCGGGGATGAAGTCATACTTGGTCTGGGTACCCTCGAGGAATCCCTTGCCCAAAAATCCGCCCGAGCCGATGGCAATCTTCGATTGGTGGACATTGTAGCCCCATCCCTTCAGGTCGCTCTCGAGACCAAGCAGGTCGAGGATGCGCTTCTGCTGGTGGATCTGCAGAACGTCGTTGAAAACGTAGTCCACAGCTCCGAGGAATACCACCGAGCAGATGAACATCACCCCAAAAAGATAGATGGTGGAGAGTTTGCGCCTATAGGCGTAGGTGAGCGCAGGCACAAGCATCACAAAGGAGGAGATGAGCAGCGCACCATAGTAGGTCAGTTCCCAGCCCGCAAGCCACGACACAGCATAGATCACAAGGCTCAGCAGCCCCACTCCTGCAATGAAGATGGTGCTCTCACGAAGGTTGTGGTTGGAGATGAGCTGGCTCGCCACAAAGAGCAGCAGCAGCAACACAAGCAACGCCACGGGCGAGAGAATGAATGAGCCCACAAACAGACCCACAACGAGAAAAATGGCGTAGTAGACCCACGGATTGAGTCCCTCCCTGAAGAGCATCAGGAAGAAGGAGCAGTAGACCAGCGCCGAGCCCATATCGTTCTGCAACAAGATGATGGCAATGGGTATGAGTAGCAGCAATCCCGTGCCAATGAGCCCTTTGGGCTTCGATAGCGAGAAGTCATACTCGCTGGCAAAGCGTGCCAGAGCCAGCGCCGTGGCCACCTTCATAAACTCCGCAGGCTGGATGGAGACGGGGCCCAAGACGAGCCACGCCTTGGCGCCATTGACCTCCTTACCTATCACAAGCGTGAGCACCAACACACAGAGCATCAGCACATAGGCCGGGTAGGCAAGCAGGTGGTAGTAGATGTCGTCGATGAGCAGTATGACTATGGCCACCACCGTGGAGATGCCAATCCAAAGGAGCTGCATACCATACTTGGAGGAGAGTTGGAATCCCGCCGCAGTGGCCTCGTTGTAGACAGCCGCGTAGATATTGAGCCACCCGATGAACACGAGCAGCACAAAAATCAGAATCGTCTTCCAGTCTATTCTGGCCCAGCCGAGTTTGTCATTTGCGCTTTTCATAGTTGGGATAGGCTATTTTCATATCTTTGATATACTGTGTCAGTTCGGGACGGGCGACCTCCCCCGTGAGATACTTCTCGATGAGCAGACTCGCAATGGGGGCAGCCACGCTCGAGCCGAAGCCGCCATTCTCCACATAGACCGAGATGGCAATCTGCGGATCGTCCTTGGGTGCAAAGGCGAGGAAGGTGGAGTGGTCCTTGCCGTGGGGGTTCTGGGCCGTACCGGTCTTGCCACAGATGTCGAGTCCCTTGACGTAGGCCACACCTGCCGTTCCGATTTCGCGGTGGACCGTACCCCACATACCGTCGATTATGGGCTCGTAGTGCTTCTCCTCGACGAGCGTGTAGTGGCGCTCATAGAAGCGCGCATCGAGCGAATCGACACCCTCGATGTGTTTCACCACGTGGGGGATGTAGTAGTAGCCCCTATTGGCAATCGTGGCAGCCAGGTTGGCCATCTGCAGTGGCGAGCAACCCAACTCACCCTGACCGATAGCCATAGAGATGACCGTTAGTGAGTTCCACTTGGGATAGTAGTCGTCGTAGAAATCCGAGGTGGGGACAAAGCCGCCGCGCTCGGAGGCGAAGTCGGAGCCGAGCTTCTGACCGAAGCCAAAGCTGCGGACATAGTTGGCCCAATTGTCGTAGCCACCCTTCATAACACCGCCGCGGGTGGGGTTGTCGAGAATGTCGCGGAAGACGTAGCAGAAGTAGGCATTGCAGGAGTTGGCCACAGCCTCCTTCAGGTCGAGGGGCGAGCGATGGTCGTGGCACTTGACGCCGCGGCCGACGTGGTAGCCCTGGTTGCAGGGATATCTCCTGCCCGCAGTGACCACCCCCTCCTGGAGGCCGATGAGTCCGTTGACCAACTTGAAGGTCGAACCGGGAGGGTAGCTCGACATCACCGCACGATTGAAGAGAGGTTGGCGTGGATTCTCGAGCATCTTCACATAGTTGTTGCCCCTGTCGCGTCCCATAAGTTCGTCGGGGTCGTAGGTGGGGCTGCTGACCATCACCAGAATCTCGCCCGTGGAGGGCTCTATGGCGATGATACTGCCCACCTTGCCCTCCATAAGTTGCTCTGCAAACTCCTGAAGCGGGGCGTCGATGGTGGTCGTAATGGGGGTGCCTGCCACAGGGGCACGGTCGTAGAAGCCACCTTGGTAGGGCCCTTTGATGGTGCCTCTCACATCCACGATGCTCACCTTCTCGCCCTTCTCGCCACGCAGGATATCCTCATAGGCACTCTCAATGCCCGAGTAGCCGATGTAGTCGCCACGTCCGTAGTAGGGGTTGCGCGAGATGATCTTATCGTTCACCTGACCGATGTAGCCGAGCAGGTTGCCCGCAATCTTTCGAGGGTAGGAGCGTTGGGTGCGGAAGAGGGTGTAGAATCCGTCGAAAGAGCCCTCGTCGAAGAGCAACTTGGCCTCCGTGGTCATCTGGCGCACCACCACCGAGGCACGCGAGTGGGAGTAGTTCTTGGCCGACTGCAGTGAGCGAGCAAGCTGCTCCGAGGTGACACCCGCAATGCGGGCCAAAGCCACCGTATCGAACCCCTCCTTGGGGATATTTCGGGGCACAACCATCAGGTCATACGAGGCCACACTCTGCGCCAAAAACTCGCCATTGCGGTCGTAGATTTCGCCCCTCGGGGGGTGTTGCACCTCATAGCGCAGCACGTTGTTCTCCGCCGCACGGCGATAGCTCCTATCCACAATCTGGATGTGGAACAGCCTGATGCACAGCACCACAAAGAGTCCCACAACAAACCAACGGAGGATATTTGCCCTGCTACCTATCATACTCACCCCTCTCTCTATCCAACCATCTGTCTGAACAATCGCGCCGAAAGCAACGTGAGCACCAGCGTCACAGCCGAGCTCAACACCACCTTCGCCAGAGTGTAGAAAACGTGGGCCCCCAGCGACTCCAGGCCAAAGAAGATGAGCTCGTGGGCCACGATGAGCATAGTCGCATAGAGAACAAACGAGGCCCTGGTGATGGCTCCTCCATAGGGGATGATTTCGTGTGCCACATCCTTACCCATCGAGAGATTCATTGCCACAGGTCGCAGGTAGGCCACAGCGGTGGTGGCAATGGTGTTGAGTCCCGCGGTGCCCATAGCCACATCCATAGTTGCACCGAGCAGCGCACCCAGCACCAGCAGCCAGAAGCGACCTATCTTCACGGGCAGCAGCACCACAAAGACAATGTAGTAGAGCGGCACCACAAGTCCCGACAGCATCAGATTGTCGAAAAAGAGCGCCTGCAACAGCACCACAAGCACAAAAAACAGTATATACTCAATCGTTCTCTGCATTCTTCTTTTCGTTCGGTTGTTTTTCTTGCGACTTTCGTCTTTTTTTTGCGACTGCCGTCGCGGTTTCTTTTGCGACTTTTTATAAAAAGTCGCCCAAAAATTTTTCTCGAGATACTGCGTATCTCTTTATCTGTGTCTGCCACATTTTGGCCGAGCAAACTCTACACTAAAAGTTTTTGGTGAAGCTTTTTACAAAAAGCTTCGAAAAGGAAAACAATTTTGAATTTTGAATTTTGAATTTTGCATTCCCAATTAGTATTTGCTCTCCAGCTCGCGCAGTTCCTCGCCATCCATATACTTCACAAGAAGCACCCTATCCAAGCGCGACAGGTCCGCAGCCAAGCGAACGCGCAAGTGGCTATTCATCTTATCCGACGAGGGCGAAAACTCCTCCACATAGCCGATAACCCTATCCGGAGGAAACCTATATGAGACCGTCGAAACTATCGTATCCCCAGGCGCAAAGTCGGCATAGTGGGGAATATTGTCCAGACTCACCTCGTGGTAGTCGTCGCCATCCCACGCCACAGAGCCCATATAATCATTGCCTTTGCCCTTGCCGCCCATAGTGAAGTCCCTATTGGCCACCGACATACACACCGCAAAGCGCTCCGAGCAGTCGATGACATAGCCTGCAACATAACCCTCGGGGGTGAGCACAGCCATATTGGCCTCCACATCGTCGCGCAAGCCCTTGTCGATGGTGAAAAAGTTGTTCTGCGAAAAGACCGAGTTCTTGATGACACGAGCCTCACCAAAGAGGTAGGGAGCAATCTCCTCCGAGGAGATCCTCACGCCCGACGGACGCTCCGACCACTCGGAGAGCAACGACTCCAGCTCCACAATCCTCCGAGTGAGCCTATCGTTCTCCCTACGCAGACCGAAGTAGTCCCCAACAGCGCTGAACGAACTATTGATGCTGCCCGTGACCTCATTGGAAATGGTGAGCAGGCGCGCGCGGGTGAGGCTGGTGGAGGAGGTGTAGGTCACAATGGCCGCCACCTCTATGATGAGGAACAGCAGCGGCGTGGCAATACGTTTGACAAAGAGAATAAGTTTATACACCTTCGCTTTTCTTTTTCTACAGCGTAAGGTCGCCCCACTCCTTGCGGGACAACCTTACACGGATGGTTTCTTTATGGAGCTCTCCCCTCCCGAATGACTACTTCATCAGGAAGGAGAACTTGTCGATGTTCTTCAGCGCAATGCCCGTACCGCGCACAATGGCACGCAGGGGATCCTCTGCAATCACAAAGGGGATGCCGGTCTTCTCCTGGAGGCGCTTATCGAGGCCCTTGATGAGTGCGCCACCGCCCGCGAGGTAGATGCCGTTGCGAACGATGTCGGTGTAGAGTTCGGGGGGAACATTCTCCAGCACCTTCATTACGGCTGCATCGACCTTCAGGAGCGACTTCTCCAGCGCATATGCCACCTCGCTATAGGAGATGTTGATGGTTGTGGGCAGTGCGGTCAGCAGGTTGGGACCCGTAACCACAAAGTCCTCGGGAGGAGTCTCCAGCTCGCGCAGAGCGGCACCCACGGCCATCTTGATGTTCTCGGCCGTACGCTCACCAATCTTCACGTTGTACTGCTGCTTGATATACTTCTGGATGTCGTCGGTGAAGACGTCGCCAGCCACGTCGATACTCTCGCTGCACACGATACCGCCAAGCGAGATGCAGGCGATCTCGGTGGTGCCGCCACCGATGTCGATAATCATATTACCCTCGGGGGCCTCCACATCCAGACCCGCACCCAGAGCGGCTGCCATAGGCTCGAAAATCATATAGACGTCCCTACCACCGGCGTGCTCGGCGCTCTCCCTGACCGTACGCATCTCCACGTTGGTAGAGCCGGAGGGAATGCAGATGACCATCTTCAGCGAGGGGGTGAAGAGGTGACCGGGAGTCTTAACCTTCTTGATCATACCACGGAGCATCTGCTCGGCAGCGTTGAAGTCGGCAATGACGCCATCCTTCAGGGGGCGGATAGTCTTGATATTGGGGTGGGTCTTACCCTGCATCTTGCGTGCCTCGTCACCGATGGCCTCAACCTTTCCGGTGTGGACATTCACTGCAATGATGGAGGGCTCGTCAACAACGACCTTGCCGTTGTAGATGATGAGCGTATTGGCGGTACCCAAATCGACTGCCAGCTCCTGTGTCAAAGAGAATAATCCCATAGTCTCTATATCTGTCTTTTGTTCGCCCGCAGGCGAAGTGTGATTACAATTCTGTTATGAATGGCAAAAGTAAAAAATTTTTAGTAATTTTGCACGGTTTTTCAGGCAACACATACAAATTATTTTCATAAACAATGATCAGGTTAGAAACAAAGCACACTTCGTGTGGCGTGAGCGAGGCCGACATCCTCTCGCTCCGCAGCGCAGCAGAAAACGCAAACTCCCTTCTTCACAGCGGTGAAGGAGCCGGCAACGACTTCCTCGGTTGGGTAAACCTCCCCTCCTCCATCACCTCGGAGGAGCTCGACGCCATCCGCAACACCGCATCCCGTCTGGCCGCCAAAGCAGAGGTCATCATCGCCATCGGCATCGGTGGTTCCTACCTCGGCGCCAAGGCCGTACTCGACGCTATGAACAGCTCCTTCCACTTCCTCCAGAAGGAGCGCAAGCACCCCTATGTGCTCTTCGCAGGCAACAACCTCAGCGAAACCTACACCGCCGAACTCCTTGAGGCTGTGAAGGACTACTCCATAGCTGCCATCGTCATCAGCAAGAGCGGCACCACCACCGAGCCCGCCGTAGCTTTCCGACTCATCAAGGCCGAAATCGAGGCCCGCTATGGCAAAGAGGAGGCCAAAGAGCGCATCGCCTCCATCACCGACGCCGCGCGTGGCGCACTCAAAACCCTCTCCACTGCCGAGGGCTACGACACCTTCGTCATTCCCGACAATGTGGGTGGCCGCTTCTCGGTGCTCACCCCCGTGGGTCTGCTCCCCCTGGCCGCAGCCGGCATCGACATCGCCGAGCTCGTGAGGGGCGCAAAGGATATGGAGGAGGCTACGGCTGAGGGCGTTCCCTTCGAGAAGAACATCGCAGCACAGTATGCAGCCGTTCGCAACGCACTCTACCAGAAGGGCTACAAGATTGAGATTCTGGCCTCCTATGAGCCTCGTCTGCAGTATATCGCCGAGTGGTGGAAACAGCTCTACGGCGAGAGCGAGGGCAAGGAGCACAAGGGCATCTTCCCCGCAAGTGTCACCCTCACTGCCGACCTCCACTCTATGGGTCAGTACATTCAGGAGGGTGAGCGCACCCTCTTCGAGACCGTCATCAGCGTAGCTCGCCCCGAGGGTAACGTCACCATCGAGGCCGATGGCGACAACCTCGACGGACTCAACTTCCTGGCCGGCAAGCGCCTCGACGAGGTGAACAAGATGGCCGAGCTGGGTGTGGTACTCGCCCACGTTGACGGTGGCGTGCCCAACATCCGCATTGAGATTCCCGCCATCACCGAGTACTACATCGGTGCACTTCTCTACTTCTTCGAGAAGGCCTGCGGCATCAGCGGCTACATTCTGGGCGTCAATCCCTTCAACCAGCCCGGTGTGGAGGCCTACAAGAAGAATATGTTTGCCCTCTTGGACAAGCCCGGCTATGAGGAGGCTTCGGCAGCCATCAAAGCAAGGCTCAAATAGTTGATCCACAGAACGCAGAAAAAAAAAGGACACCGAATTGGTGTCCTTTTTTTTTGCGACTTACGTCGCTTTCTTTGCGACTGCCGTCGCGGTTTGTTTTGCGACTTTTTATAAAAAGTCGCCCAAA